>NZ_JBXASU010000049.1:0-57145 GCF_058809705.1 Cupriavidus sp. MPR-AND1C
CGCCGCCACCGTGACCACCACCATGGCTGCTTCCGCCTCCATGACCAGGCGGACGGCCGGGCGGATAACCACCTGGCGGGCGCACATGCACTGGCGGATAGCCCGGTCCCGGCCCATATGGCGGACGATGCGCCCAGCGTCCCTGGTCGTGGTACCAAGGCCGTCCGCGATAGTAGTTACCCCAGTAGGAGCCGATGGAGAACGTGATGATGGGAAGGCCAATCACGGTGCCGTAGTTCAGCACAGAAACACTGCCGCCCTGATACGCGTACCCGAGCTGCCCGGCATAGACCCAGCCACGTAGGTTAGGTAGCGCCACGTCGCACCATGTGTACTGGCTGACGCACCCCATCACGGTGAGCGGCACGCCGCCGGACAGTTGCGCCACCACCGGGTAATCCGGTGCGGGTCCGGCACGCAGGTTGACGGGGCCGGTGGTAAAGGCTTGGGCAGGCTGCGCAAACGCCACACCGGGCGCGGCCAGCAATGCGGTGATTCCCGCCAGAACGCACTTAACGGCCATTCGGCGCATCAAGACCTCCGCAGCCGCTGGTGATTGTGGTTTACCCCGCCACGTGCCACGGCGAGACGGAGAACGCCACCATCAGGACGGAAACGATGGCGGGCGCACCGTATTTGATCGCAAGCGATTGGGAGAGTGTGCCGAGCAAGACATAGAGGCACACCAAGCCGATCGCGCACATGAACACAAGGCTTTGATAATCTTGCATGGATGTCTCCTTTAGTCGTTATATTTTTAACGTTATTTCTAATGACATCGTCCGTACTTCGCAACAGCCTTGAGCACGATCAAGCCCATATTAAGTCTGGTCAATCGTGAATGCCAGAGGGTATACGCGCACCTTCCTTTGCGTGCGTCGAATACATTCCACTCATTCCATCGGAGCGAGGCACAAATGAATCTCATCAGAACACGCTTCGCGCCGCTGGCTGGCGCACTGGTTTTGGGCTGCATTGGCACGGCATATGCGGCAGGCATGCAGGCGTCGTCCGCATCGTTTGCGGATGGGGCGGCGATCCCTACGCTGTATGGCAACAATACGTCCGATTGCGGCGGCAAAGGCGTGTCGCCGCAGGTGTCGTGGTCGAATCTTCCCGCCGGCACCAAGTCCATGGCGGTGCTGCTGCTGGACCTCGATGGCAACATGGGGCTAGGCTATTCGCACTGGGTCGCCTATAACATCGCCGCCGATCGCGGTCAGTTGAAGGAAGGCGAGGGCCAGGCCGATCGCCATGGCGTCACCGTTGGCAAGAATGTACGGGGCGAGCCGATTTATCTTGGACCTTGTCCGCCGGTTGGTGGTGCGCCGCACCATTATGTGTTGACCGTCATCGCCACAGACCTTGCGCCAACCGCGCTGCCGCCTGGCCTGAACAGGGACGAACTGATGCAGGCGCTCAAAGGCCATGCGCTGGGCGGCCAAAGCGTCGTCGGAAGATATGCGCGTTAAGCGGCTGCGTATCTTTTTGAGCGCATCGTTCGAGAGCAGGAGGCTAAAGGAAAATGAAAAAGGCGAAAGGCGTTAAGCCATCAGCAATAGCCCTCGGAAGTAACCCCCGGAGTTGCTGAAAGCGCAATTCGCCAAGACCCGCCACACCGGCGCCGCGCGAGTGTTGCCCGCGCGGCGCCGGCCACAACAGGGCTGCGACCAGCACCAGCGCCGCCACCACTGACGCGCCAACGTGATGTCGAACATCACGCAATGCTGCTTGGCGCGCTCGATTCCCTCGCTACGATTTCGTGCTGCTGCCGCAGGCAAGGCGCATCGTACGCCGCGTGCGGCGAACGGGACGCTGGTAACGCGTGCCGCGAAAAAATCCCTTGAGTTTCAAAACTACGACTCATAGAATCGGAGTTTTGAGTCGGGGCGTCGCGTGGCGTGCGCGGTCCGGCAGCATGAACGCATGCGTAATTTGAGAGGAGTTGCATGATGGCTAAACGTATCCTGATCATTGGCGCCGGCTTCGCCGGTATGTGGAGTGCGCTGGGCGCGGCGCGCCTGATCGATCTGCACGGCCAGAAGGATGTGGAGATCGCGCTGATCGCTCCCCAGCCGGAGCTGCATGTGCGTCCGCGCTTCTATGAGGCAGGTGCTGCGCGGATGAAGGCGCCGCTGCGCGACATCTTCGATGCGGTCGGCGTCAGGTTCATCCAGGGTACCGTCGAGCGGATCCATGCGGACCGCAATGAAGTCGAGGTGGTTGGCATCGATCAAGCGAGGTCCACGCTGTCCTATGACCGCCTCGTGCTTGCTACGGGCAGCCGCCTGTTTCGCCCGCAGATCCCGGGTCTGGACAAGCATGCGTTCAGCGTGGACCAGATCGATGAAGCGGCCGAGCTGGAGGCGCATATCAAGCGCCTTGCCGATCATCCGGCATCCGCCGCGCGCAATACCATCGTGGTGGCCGGCGGCGGCTTCACCGGCATCGAGACCGCGGCCGAAATGCCGGCGCGCCTGCGCGATGCGCTGGGCGAAGACGCCGAGGTGAACGTCATCGTGGTCGATCGCCATGCCGAAGTGGCCGCCGAGCTCGGCGCCGGCCCGCGTCCCGTCATCACGCAAGCGCTTGAAGCGCTTGGCGTGACCTGGCGGCCAGGCACGTCGGTGGCGTCCGTCGACGAGAACGGCCTGACCACGGCGCACGGCGAGCGCATCGATGCCAAGACGGTGATCTGGACGGCGGGCGTGCGCGCCAGCGCGCTCACGCAGCAGATTCCCGCGCAGCGCGATGCATTCGGTCGCCTGCATGTGGACAGCAACCTGCGCGTCAAGGGCGTGGACGCCGTGTTCGCCACCGGTGATGTCGCTTATGCCGCCACGGACGATGACGGCAACTATGCCGCGATGTCGTGTCAGCACGCGATGAACCTTGGCCGCTCGGCGGGGCACAACGTTGCTGCGGACCTGCTCGGCCTTGCACCGATTCCCTACCGCCAGCCGAGGTACGTCACCTGCCTGGACCTGGGCCCGTGGGGCGCGGTCTACACCGAGGGCTGGGAGCGTGAAGTCAAGCTCGTTGGCGCGGACGCCAAGGCGCTGAAAGGCCGGATCAACGCCGAGTGGATCTATCCGCCCAGCGCCGATCGCGCGCAGGCACTGGCCGCGGCCAATCCCGATCGCACCGTGGTAGCGTAGATCCGCTGCGCTCGCCGGGCCTAGTCTTTGTCTGCCGCATCGCGCTCGCCGCGCCGGTGGGTGGCGCGGTCCGCGAGCCATCGCACTACGTGCGGGCCGAAATTGGCCGGTGCCTTGACGAGGGTCCGCTCGGCGAGATCGGCGAGCGTGTGCCCGGCCAGTTCCTGCCGCATGGCCTTTTCTGCCGCCTGCATGACGGCATGGATGGAGCAGATGCCACGGGTGGCCCAGGCGGGCGGCGACGCATCGAACAGCGCGCAACGCTCGCGGATCTCGCGGCAGTCGAACAGCGCCTTGTCGCCGTCGATCGCTTGCACGACATCCATGACCGTGATCTTTGCCGCCGGCCGCGCCAGCGAAAAGCCGCCGCGAATGCCTTCGGTGGCCACGACCAGGTTGGCCTTGGCCAGCTTGGTGAACAATTTGGCGAGGTATTCGGCAGGGACGCCTTGCAGCTCGGCCAGGTCGCGCACGCTGGCTTCCTTGACGCTTGCCGTCGGGTCGGCGAGGAACAGGAGGCAGTGCAGTCCGTATTCGACGCCCGTGCTGATGTGGGACATGGCTTAACTAAGATAGATTGAATCGTAGTTCAGCCTATACAGATTCGGGGCGAAGCGCAAGCGCCGGGGGCGGCCAACTGGCGCGGCCGCATGGCCGCGCAAGGAATGCCGCGCACAGGACTCAGGCGATCGTATCCACGACCCCGCCGTCCACGCGCAACGCGGCGCCGGTGGTGGCCGAGGCTTGCGGGGAGCAGGCATAGACGATCATGTTGGCGACTTCCTCGACGCTGGCGGCACGCTGGATGATCGAGGAGGAACGGTGTGTTTTGACGAAGTCCGCTGCCACGGCTTCGGCGGATTGCCCCGAGCTTGCCATGGCATCCTTGAGCATGTCGGTGACGCCCTCCGACAGCGTGGGGCCGGGCAGTACCGCGTTGACGGTCACGCCGGTACCGGCAAGCCGCTTGGCCAACCCGCGTGAGACTGCCAGTTGCGCGGTCTTGGAAAAGCCATAGTGGATCATGTCGGCGGGGATATTCAGCGCCGATTCCGACGAGACGAACACGATCCGTCCCCATTTACGCTCGGCCATGGACGGCGCATAGGCCCGCGAAAGCCGCACGCCCGACATGACGTTGGTTTCGAAGAAGCGGGTCCACTCGCTGTCGGGCGTCTCAAAGAAGTCCTGCGGCTGGAAGATGCCAAGGTTATTTACCAGCACATCCACTCGGGGATGGGCCGCCACCAGGCGGGCGCAGGCCTCGGGGTCGGCAAGGTCGCCGACGAAGCCCGTCACGTCGGCGCCGGCAACGGCGGCACGCAGCGCTTGCAGGGCCTTGTCCACCGTGGCGTTGCTGCGCCCGTTGAGGATGACGCGGGCGCCTGCGCCAGCGAGTCCCTTGGCCGTTGCGAAGCCGATGCCGGCGGTGGACCCTGAAACAAGGGCGATCTTGCCCGTGAGATCAATCTTCATGGCCATTCCTTGGGAGGCCTGCCGAGTGCAGGCCGACTGACCTAGTTTATTGGCTCGGCGGATTTCGGCAAGGCCCGTCCCCCAGGCGGCCACGCGCGCCAGTTCCACCCGCCGGTTCTTGCCGCGGCCTTCCTCGCAGGCATTGTCGGCAATCGGCTTGCGGGCGCCAAAGCCCTCGGCACGCACGCCTGGGCGCGCGCTTTCGGTCCACGTACAATCGCTGTTTTTACTTGATCCCAAGGGTCCCACATGACCACTCTCGGCACCCCTCTGTCGCCTGGCGCGACCAAAGTCATGCTGCTGGGCTCCGGCGAGCTCGGCAAGGAAGTCCTGATCGCGCTGCAGCGCCTCGGCGTTGAAACGATTGCGGTGGACCGCTATGCCGATGCGCCCGGCCAGCAGGTGGCGCACCATGCGCGCACCATTTCCATGAGCGACCCGGACCAGCTCAAGGCGCTGATCGAGGCCGAGAAGCCGGACCTGGTGGTGCCGGAGATCGAGGCCATTGCCACGCAGATGCTGGAGACGCTGGAAGCCGCCGGCGTGGTGCGCGTCATCCCCACGGCGCGCGCGGCGCGCCTGACCATGGACCGCGAAGGCATCCGCCGCCTGGCTGCGGAGACGCTCGGCGTGCCCACCAGCCCCTACAAGTTCTGCGACTCGCTGGAAGAGCTGCAGGCGGCCATCGATGGCGGCATCGGCTACCCGTGCGTGGTCAAGCCGGTGATGAGCAGCTCCGGCAAGGGCCAGAGCAAGATCGACGGCCCCGCCGACGTCAAGGCCGCATGGGACTACGCCATGGCCGGTGGCCGTGTCAGCCACGGCCGCGTGATCGTGGAAGGTTTCATCGACTTCGACTACGAAATCACGCTGCTGACGGTGCGCGCGATCGGCGCCGACGGCCAGGTGGAAACGCAGTTCTGCGAGCCGATCGGCCACGTGCAGGTCAGCGGGGATTACGTGGAAAGCTGGCAGCCGCATCCGATGCATCCGGCCGCACTGCAAAAATCCCAGCAGATTGCGCAGGCCGTCACCGCCAACCTGGGCGGGCAAGGCTTGTTCGGCGTGGAACTGTTCGTCAAGGGCGAGCAGGTCTGGTTCAGCGAAGTCAGCCCGCGTCCGCACGACACCGGCATGGTGACCATGATCACCCAGTGGCAGAACGAGTTCGAGCTGCACGCGCGCGCCATTCTCGGCCTGCCGGTCAGCACCGCGCTCAAGAGCCCGGGCGCCAGTGCGGTGATCTATGGCGGCGTGGATGCCAAGGGCGTGGTGTTCGACGGCGTGGACGAGGCGCTGCGCGTGCCGCAGACGGAGCTGCGCTTGTTCGGCAAGCCGGAGAGCTTCACCAAGCGCCGCATGGGCGTGGCCCTGGCGTACGACGCCGACGTGGAAGCGGCCCGCGTGCGCGCCAAGGATGCGGCGGGACGCGTGAAGCCGCGCGTGGCAGGCTGAGCCAGCGCTAACTTGCTTTACCCGCTCGGTGCGCGGCGGCTGAATCGGCCGCCGCGCATGATCCCGTGATTTGCCGTGACATCGCATGGAGCCAACCGTCATGACCCTGCATATCGGCATCGTTGCCTGCTCCGCCGAAGGTGCTGCGCTTTGCTACCGGACCATTTGCATGGAGGGCGCGCGGCTGCTCGGGCCGCATGCGCATCCCGAGATATCCATGCACACCCCGTCGCTTGCCGAGTACGTCAAGCACCTGGATCGCGGCGACTGGCAGGCCGTAGGTGAGTTGATGCTCACCTCTGCCAGCAAGCTCGCTGGCATGGGCGCGGATTTCCTGATCTGTCCCGACAACACCATTCACCAGGCGCTGCCGTACATGGCGGCGCGTTCGCCGCGGCCCTGGCTGCATATTGCCGAGGTGGTCGCCGAGAGCGCGGCGGCGCGCGGTTTCACCCGCCTGGGCCTGACGGGAACACGCTGGCTTGTCGACAGCGAGGTCTACCCCGAAAAGCTTGCCGCGCGCGGGCTCGGCTTTATGCGGCCGGACCCCGCCGAGCGCGATGAAATCAACCGCATCATCATGGATGAACTGGTGGGCGGCATCGCTACCCCGGAAGCACTCACTTACTTCCAGCGGGTTATCGGGCGGATGAAGTCGCAGGGTTGCGATGCTGTTGTGCTCGGCTGCACGGAAATCCCGCTGATCGTGAACGACGCTAACTCGTCACTGCCGACGCTGGATTCCACGCGGCTGCTGGCGCAGGCGGCGCTGCGCAGGGCGGTGCAAGGCGCATATTGATGCCGGGCAGGCTGGCGCGTTCACGCGTAGTATTGGCAGGCGCGGCAACACATCAGGAAGCCCAGCCATGGCCAGCAAGCCCATCAAGATCCCGGGGCCCGATCATCCGATCGTGATCGAGGCGAACCCCGCGCGCGTCGTCGTGAGGCTCGGCGGCGCCGTCATTGCCGACACCCGCAGCGCGCTCACGCTGCGCGAGGCGGCCTACCCGGCCGTGCAGTACATTCCGCGCAAGGATGTCGATATGTCGCTGCTGGCGCGCACGGACCATGCCACCTACTGCCCGTACAAAGGCGAGTGCGCTTACTACAGCATCCCCGCGGGCGGTGAGCGATCGGTCAATGCGGTGTGGACTTACGAGGCGCCGTATGCCGCCGTCGAGGCCATCAAGGATCACGTGGCCTTCTACCCCAACCGAGTCGATGCCATCGAGCAGCGGCAGGGCTAGGCGGTGAACGCCAGGGCCGTGTGCTTTATGTTGAAACGGCCTCTTAGCCGCGCGGCACGTCGTGGACTAACTGCCCGGCGCTTAGCGTGTTGACCGTGTCGGCCGAGATATCCATCAGGATGCGGCTGCGTTCCGGGGACATGTACACCGTGATGTACTGGACCGGCCGCGACTCCGGGTCATGCATCAGGCGCACCAGCTTGAGCAGTGGCGCACCAACCTCGGTGCGCAGCCAGCCCGCATAAGCGGGGTCGGCCGCCTGGGCCGTGATTTCCTGCACCACGCGGCCAAACTTCACCCCCTGCGCCATCAGGATCTCGTAGAGCGCTTGCTTGCGCAGCGCCGCCGCCGACACGCGCTTGCCCAGCGCGGCGGGTACCCATGCATCCGTTAGTATCACCGGCGTGCCCTTGATGCTGCGCAGGCGCAGCGCGTGCACGGCTTGCTCGCCCGGGGCGAGCAGCAGCAGTTGGGCAATGTCCGCCGGCGGCACGGCCGTGGCCACCTCAAGAACCTCGACGTCCGTCTCCAGCGCGGTCTTGCGCAGGCTGTCGATCACGCTAAGGCTAGGGCTGCTGCGCCCTGCCGGCGCGTCCGCCCGCACAAAGGTGCCAAGGCCATGGCGCCGCTCCACCAGCCCTAGCGCCGCCAACTCGGACAGCGCCCGCCGCACCGTGATGCGCGAGACGCCAAAGCGCTCGCACAGTGCTTCTTCTTTCGGCAAAGCCCCCGTTTCCGCATAGATGCCGCGCGTGATTTCGTCGCGCAGCACGAGAAAGAGCTGCCGGTGCAGTGAGGTGCCGGGCATATGGCCCAGCGGCGAAGGGGAGTCGGTCGTGCGCGGCATGAGGTGACGGTTTAGTGGCGTGGGCAGCATAGCACAACGGTCCAGTGGCGAATTTCCCAATCCTTGACGGAACCGACAAGTTGTATCTAGAATATAAACACATAAACACAGGGCGAAGGTCGACAACCGATTCCCCTCCGCGCTGAGGCTTACTCCGTACGCATTCCGTCACCCACCGCAAGCAGACAGGACCCGTCCATGACCCTCGCAGCTATCCTTCGCCAGCGCCTGCAGGCGCCCGGCATGATCATCGCGCCCGGCGCTTACGACGCCATCGGCGCGCGCCTGATCGAGCAGGCCGGCTTCTCCGCCTGCTACATGACTGGCGCCGGCACGTCGGCGGCGCGCGGCTTCCCTGATTTCGGCCTGCTGACGATGAGCGAGATGGTTGAAAACGCCGCGGTGATGGCGCGCTCCGTGTCGATCCCGCTGATCGCCGACGCCGACACGGGCTACGGCAATCAGCTCAACGTCACCCGCACCGTGCGCGAGTACGAGGCCCGTGGCGTGGCGGCGATCCATATCGAGGACCAGGTTGCGCCCAAGCGCTGTGGCCACCTGGATGGCAAGGAGGTGGTCTCGCGCGAGGAGTTCGTCTCCAAGATCCGCGCAGCGGTGCAGGCGCGCCGCACGCCGGATTTCGTCATCATCGCGCGCACCGATGCGCGCGCCATGCTCGGGCTGGAAGAGGCCATCTGGCGCGCCAACGCCGCGCTGGAAGCTGGCGCGGACCTGGCCTTCGTGGAAGCCACGCAGACCATCGAGGAAGTGGCGGCGGTGCCGCGGCTGGTGCGCGGCCCTTGCCTGCTGAACGTGGTGCCCGGCGGCCGCACGCCGATCTTCGACCTGCGCGAGGCCGAGGTCATGGGCTACAAGCTGGCCATCCTGCCGGGCCTGATGCTCAAGGCCGCGATCCAGGCGGGCGACGAAGCCCTGGCCGAGCTCAAGGCCACCTTCACCGCGCCAGGCGTGTCGGCCAGCGTGGGGCAGACCTTCCGCCGCTTCGGCGCCGATGAATGGGACAGCCTGCGCCAGCGCTTCAATGCCGGCGAGCGCGCCACCAACCCCGATGCGCCGGCAAGCGCAAAGGCTTGACGATGGCGCGCACTCTCTTTGACAAGCTCTGGGACGCGCATGTGGTGCGCGAACTCGGCGATGGCTGGGCGCTGCTGCACATCGACCGTCACTTGCTGCACGATCTTTCCGGCCCGCCGGCGCTGGCCGATGTGGCGGCGCGCGGCTTGCCGCTACATGATCCGGCGCTGGTGTTCTCCACGCCGGACCACGCGGTCTCCAGCCAGCCCGGGCGCGATGGCAATACCCATGTGCCGGGCGGGCGCCTGTGGTCTGCGCTGCGCGATCGCTCGGCCGCGGCGGGTGTGACGATGTTCGACCTCGGCCAGCCGGGGCAGGGCATCGTCCACGTGATGGGCCCAGAGCTGGGCATCGTGCTGCCCGGCCTGACGGTCATCTGCGGCGACAGCCATACCTGTACCAACGGCGGCCTGGGCGCGATGGCCTTCGGCGTGGGCTCGTCCGAGAGTACGCACGCGCTCGCCACGCAGACGCTGCGCCAGCAAAAGCCGCGGCGCATGCGCATCCGATGCGACGGCGTGCTGGCCGAGGGCATCACCGCGAAGGATCTGGCGCTGCATATCATCGGCCGCCTCGGCGCGGCGGCTGGCGGCGGCTATGCCATCGAGTTCGCCGGCACGGCCATCGAAGCGCTGGAAGTGGAAGGGCGCCTGACGCTGTGCAACCTGAGCGTGGAACTGGGCGCGCGCTTTGGCATGGTGGCGCCCGACGCGCGCACCATCGAATGGCTGCGCGGCCGCCCGTATGCGCCCTCCGGCGCGCAGTTCGACGGCGCGGCCGAGTACTGGCGCACGCTCGCCACCGATGCCGGTGCCGTGTTCGATCGCGAAGAGGTGATCGACGCCGCCGCCGTGGCGCCCACTATCACGTGGGGCACCAGCCCCGAGCACGCGATCGCGATCGACGGGCTTATCCCCGATCCGGCCGCCGCCAGCGACCAGGCGGCCAGTGCTGCCATTGGCGCCGCGCTGGATTACATGGGCCTGGCACCCAATGCCCCCATCGCCGGTACGCCGGTGGACTGGGTCTTTATCGGCTCCTGCGCGAACTCGCGCCTGTCCGACCTGCGCGCAGCGGCCGCCGTGGCGCGCGGGCGGCGCGTGGCCCCGGGCGTGACCGCCTGGGTGGTGCCGGGCTCGGAGAACGTCAAGCGCGCGGCCGAGGCCGAGGGGCTGCGCGCCGTGTTCGAGGATGCGGGCTTTGCCTGGCGCGAGCCCGGCTGCAGCATGTGCGTGGCCGCCAACGGCGAGCAGGTGCCGCCCGGGCAGCGCTCGGTCTCCACCTCCAACCGCAATTTTGTAGGGCGTCAGGGGCCAGGCGCCCGCACCCATCTTGCCAGCCCCGCGATGGCCGCCGCCGCCGCGGTCACCGGCTGCATAACCGACGTACGGAAACTCACATGACCATGCAACCCTTTACGGTCGTAACAGGCGCCGCCGTGCCGCTGCTGCGCGCCAACGTCGACACCGACGTGATCATCCGCATCGAGCGGCTCACCGCGCTGCCGCGCGAGCAACTCGGCCCCTATGCGCTGGAAGCGCTGCGCTACCGCACCGATGGCAGCGTGGACCCGGGCTGCGTGTTCAACCAGCCGGCGTTTCGCGGCGCGCCGGTACTGCTGGCCGGCGCCAACTTTGGCTGCGGGTCCTCGCGCGAGGGCGCGGTGTGGGCGCTGATGGGCCTGGGCGTGCGCTGCGTGATCGCGCCGAGCTATGGCGATATCTTCTACAACAACTGCTTCCAGAATGGCGTGCTGCCGATCCGGCTCCCCGCCGAAACGGTGCAAGCGCTGGCCGCGCAATGCGCAGCCGGCGCGCCGGTGCGCGTGGACCTGGCGAGCGCCACGCTGACCGCGCCCGATGGCGCGACCGTCGCGTTTCCCGTCGACCGGCTGCGTCGTGAAGCCCTGCTGCACGGGCTGGACGATATCGGCCTGACGCTCAAGGACGATGCGCTGATCCGCGCCTGGCAACAAGCCGATCGCACCAGCCGGCCCTGGGCCTGGACGGTGCGCCGGCAAGACGCGGCATGAACGCCCGGTTGCAGCATCCACTGTTGCTGCGCGCAGCCGGCCTGCTGCTGCGCGGACGCCAAGCGGGCGATGGCAGCCTGGCATGCAGCGACGCCGTGCTGGCCGCATTGCCCCACACGCTGGCGCTGCACAGCGCGTCGTTTGCCGATCACGGCGCGATGCCCGAGCGCCACGCGGGCGCGGGCGTGGGCGCCAACTGCTCGCCCGCGCTGGCCTGGACGGGATTGCCGGCAACGGCCACGCACTGGCTGTTGCTGGTCGAGGATCCGGATGTGCCGCTGGCTTACGCCATCGTGCACGCGCTTGCCTGGGGCCCGGGCTCGGTCGGCTCGCTGGCCGAAGGCGCACTGTCGCGCGCGCCGTTGCCGGCCGGCGTGACACTGGCCGTCAACGGGCTGGGCCATGCCGCTTACGACGGCCCCCGGCCCCTGCCGGGGCACGGGCCGCATCGCTACGTGTTCCAGCTGTTCGCGCTTGCCGCCGAGCCGCCAGCGGGTCTTGCGCGCGAAGCGCTGATGGCGTGGCTGCGCACGCATGCCATCGCGCGGGGCCGGCTCAATGGCGTGTTCCAGCGCGACTGGCGAGGCCGGCCGCTGACTCCAGCGATCGTTGCGTCGGCTTGAGTGCTTGCACGGCTAGCCGGAAACACCACGGGTTACCACAAGAAAATATGGAGACAACATGCCATCCCTGATCCAACGACAAACCAGGTGCCGAGCCGTCGGCCTGCTCGCCATCGGCGCGGCAATGCTGTCGGCCGGCACGCTAGCCGCCGCCGCCAGCCCCACTGCCAGCCCCACTGCCAGCCCCGGCGCATGGCGCCCGGACCGTCCGGTCACACTGGTGGTCCCCTATAGCGCCGGCGGTGGTACGGACGCCACCGCACGCGCGGTGTCCAAGCCGCTTGGCGTGCTCTGGGGCCAGCCGGTGGTGGTGGAGAACCTGCCGGGCGCCGACGGCCTGATCGGCACGCGGCGCGTGATGGAGGCGAAGCCCGATGGTTATACGCTGCTGCTGCAGGTGCCGGCTATCGTGGCCACCAGGTACACGCCCGGGTTCAAGGGCATTGACCCGTTGGCGCGGCTCGACCCCATCACGGCGATTTCGCAGTCGCCCGCCGCGGTAGTAGCCAGCGCCAAGCTGCCCGTGAAGACGTTCGCGGAACTCGTGCAGTACTGCAAGACCGTCGCCAAGACCTGTTCGCTCGGCACCGGCGAAAGTCTAGCGCGCATCTCCGGCAAGCAACTGGCGGCGGAGGCGGGCTTGCCTGACCTCATTGTCGTCAACTACCGTGGCACCGGCGCCATCATCACGGACCTGATCGCCAACAACGTCAACCTGGCGTTCACCGGCATCACTGCCGCGCTGCCGCACTACAAGGCGGGCACGCTGAAGATCCTTGCCACGCAGGGGCGCACGCGCGCCGCCGCGCTGCCTGATGTGCCTACCACGGCCGAGGCCGGTTACCCGCAGTTCCAGTCGGTCACCTGGTATGGCCTGTTCGCGCCCAAGGGCACCCCGGCTGCGATCACGCAGGGCATTGTCGCCGTGCTGCGCGAGGCCGTGAAGGATCCGGAAGTGCAACGGACCATCGCCGCCGCGGGCGCCGAGCCGGTGGCGAATTTGCCTGCTGAGTTTGCCGCGCAGGTACGCCAGGAAAGCGAGCGCCTGGGGGCGCTGGTCAAGCAGTATCCATTCGAGTAAGGGGACCCGACCGCCAGCCGACTGCGCCAGTCTCCACGTAGCCTCACGTAACGCCACATAGGCAGACACATCATGCAAAACCAGGATCAGGACCAGCATCAGAGTCAGAGTCAGAACGCCGCACCCATGCCGCCAACCGATCCCGACGGGCCCACCGGCAGGCTCGCCCAATGGCTGGCCGCCTTCCGGCTGGAGCAAGCCAGCGCCACCGCGCGCGAGCGCGCCAAGGCTCTTACGCTCGATGGCATCGGCTGTGCCATCGTCGGCGCGCAATTGCCGTGGTCGCGCACCGCCGCCAATATCGTCCGCCAGATGGAGGGGCAGGGGGACCGCACCATCGTCGGCTGGGGGGCGCGCACCAGCGCGCCGGGCGCCGCGCTGCTCAATGGCACCTTTATCCAGGGGTTTGAACTTGACGATTACCATCCGCTCGGGCCGCTGCACAGCGCCTCGCTCGTGCTGCCCGCGCTGTGGGCCGCATCCGAAGGCGAGCGCCGCGTCAGCGGGCGGCGCTTCCTGGAGGCGGCCATGGCCGGCTATGAGGTGGGCCCGCGCGTGGGCATGGCCCTGCACGGCGCGCAGATGTTGTCGCGCGGCTGGCATTCCGGCTCGGTGTTCGGCACGCACGCCGCCGCCGCCGCGGTGGGCAAGCTGCTGGGGCTCGACGCCGCGCGTTTCGAGGATGCGCTTGGGTTGGCCGGCACGCAGTCGGCCGGGCTGATGGCGGCGCAGTACGAGGCCATGTGCAAGCGCATGCACCACGGCTTCGCCGCGCGCAATGGGCTCTACGCGGCGGTGCTGGCGGCGGGCGGCTACACCGGCATCAAGCGCGTGTTCGAGCGCGAGTACGGCGGCTTTCTCTCGACGTTCGGCGAAGGGCATGCGCCGGACGCCGCGCAGATCACCGACGGCCTGGGCGAGCGTTGGGAGGTCGAGCGGATCGTCATCAAGCCCTACGCGGCCATGGGTGGCATCCACGCGCCGCTCGATGCGCTGTTCGACGTGGGCGCACAGCGCACGCTCAAGGCAGGGGAGATCACCGCTATCGAGGTGGATGTGTCGCATGCCGTCTATCACCATGGCTGGTGGGTGCCGCAGCGGCCGCTGACGCCAATCGGCGCGCAGATGAACATCGGCTACGCGCTTGCGGTGGCGGTGCTGGATGGCGCGGCGCTGGTGCCGCAGTTCGCGCCGGCGCGCATCGATGCCGACGACGTCTGGGCGCTGCTGCCGCGTATCGCCGTGCGCCACGATCCCGCCTTCGACGCAGGCGGGCAACGGGCACGCGGGCGCGTGCGTCTGGCCGTGACCTTCACCGACGGGCAGCGCATCGAGGTCAATCGTTGGGCATCGCGCGCCATCGAAGCGCCGCAATCGAGTGACGAAGTGGCCGCGAAGTACAGGTCTCTGACGGACGGCTTGATTGCGCCGCAGCGGCAGCACGCCATCGAGCGCATGGTGCGGGATCTTGAGCAGCTCGACGATGTGCGCGACTTGCTCGCCCTGCTTGCGCCACCGGTGGGTTGCGCGTTCGGCTGAGTGCTTGCCGACAACAAAGAACATCAGGAGTGAGACATGACCCAACGATTCCCCCGGCGTGCCGTGCTGGCCCGGATGGCAGCTTGCGCGATGCTGGCCCTATCCAGCCTTTCGGCCGTTGCCCAGGCGCACTGGCCGGACAAGCCGATCCGCCTGGTGCTGCCATTCTCGGCCGGCGGCCCGGGCGATATCACCACGCGGCTGATCGCGCAGGCGCTTGGCCGGCAGCTGGGCCAGACCGTGATCGTGGACAACAAGGCGGGCGCCGGCGGCATCATCGGCGCCGAGTTTGTCGCCAAAAGCGCGCCCGATGGCTATACGCTGCTGATCGCCGGCAATGGTGCGGTCGCCAACGTGTTGCTGCGCGCGAAGATGCCCTACGCCGACAGCGACCTCGTTCCTGTGGTCAGCACCAATGCGGCGCCGTCGGTTATGGTGGTGGGCGCCGGTGCTTCGCGCAAGGATATCAAGGACCTGCAGGCGCTGCAGGCCTACGGCAAGGCCAGGGGTGGCATCACGTTCGGCACCGCCGGCGCCGGCAGCACCGGGCATTTCGTGGCGGAGATGGTGGAGACGGCGCTCGGCGTGCCAGTGACACTGGTGCACTACAAGAGCGGCTCGGAAACGCTTAACGCGGTCATTGGCGGCCAGATCGACCTGGCGTCCGAAGCCCCGGTTGGTGTGCTCGGCTTCCTGCGCGGCGGCAAGCTGCGCGCGCTGGCGGTGACCGACGACAAGCGCGCTCAGGCGTTGCCGGACGTGCCCACCACGGCGGAGCAAGGTTTTGCAGGCATCCGCATGGAGCACTGGGGCGGCATCTATGCGCCCAAGGGCACGCCGGCGCCGATCCTGGACCGCATCGCGCAGGCCACGCAGGCCGCGTTTCGCAGCGACGCCGGCCTGCGCGCGCAGTTCGAGACCTACGGCTACCGCCCCGTGTCGGGCACGCGGGCGGAGTTCACGCGTTTTGTGCAGGACGAGAAGCTGCGCCTTGGCAAGATCGTGCACGACGCGCACATGACGATCGATTGAGTGGTTGGCACGGCACGCTTTAGCGGCGCGCTAGCGGCGCGCCGGCACTTCCACGCGCACCGCCTGGTGCGCCGCCGCTTCGTCTTTCATCAGCAGGCGCACCAGGACGGCGCTGAGCAGCGCAACCCCGGCCGCCACGCAAAGAATCCAGGCGAAGCCATCCGCGAAGGCGGTGCGTGCAAGCGGCTCCAGCACGCTGCGCAGCGATGCTGGCACATCGGCCATCGCGCCGTGCAGGTCGCCGGCAACCACGCGCGGGATGATGTGTGCGGCCATGCCGGGCATCACCCCTGCGCTTTGCGCATGCGCATGCAGCGCCGTGTCGAATACGGCCTCGGTACGGTAGGCGAGCAGGCCGCCGAGCAAGCCGAAGGACAGCACGATGGCGCTGAACCGCGTGGTGGTGCTGATGCCAGACGCCATGCCGGAGCGCTCGCGCGGAATGCAGGCCATGATGTTCTTCTGCGTATCGCCGTTGAGCAGGCCCGCGCCGCTGCCGGTGACGGCAATGGCCAGCGCAAAAGGCAGGTAGGACATGGTGACGGCCGCCCACGCGCTGAGCAGGTTGCCGAGGCCGACCAGCACGAGCCCGAACACCAGCATCGACGGCGCGTCCAGCCGTCCCGACAACTGCACGCCGATGCGCGGAAAGATCAGCATGGTCAGCGCAAACGGCAGCATGGCGGCGCCTGACGCGATCGCCGAGAACCCGAGGCCCGTCTGCAGATATAGCGGGATCAGGGTCATCATCACCTGGGCGCAGGCGGCATAGGCGGCCATGCCGAGCAACGCGCCGATCAGGCGCGGATTGCGGAACAGCGCGAGATCCACCATGGGCCGGCGCTGGATGCGTTCCACGCCGATAAACAGCGCGAAGAGCACGGCGCCGCCGGCCAGCCGCATCTGGGTGTGCATATCGCCCCAGCCGATGCGGTTGGCCTCGATCAGGGCCCAGATCATCAGGAACAGGCTGCCGCAAAAACACAGCCCGCCCCACAGGTCGATACGTGCCGCGCCCGTGTCGCGCGACTCCGCGATATGCCGCAGCACCATGGCACCCAGCAGGATGCCGACCGGCAGGTTCAGCAGGAACACCCAGCGCCATCCCAATGCTTGGCTGATGACGCCGCCAAGGCCGGGTGCCACCAGCATGGCCACACCCATGCACGCGCCCCAGAAGGCCCACGCCCGGGCGCGCTCGCGCTCATCGTGAAAGGCGTGCGCGATGGTCGCCAGCGCGGAGGTCAGCAGCATGGCCGCGCCCACGCCCTTGACGGCGCGCGCCAGGTTCAGCGCCAGGCTGCTCGCCGCCAGGCCGCAGCCCAGCGAGGCCAGCATGAAGACCGCCAGGCCGGTCAGCAGCATGCGCTTGCGGCCGAACTTGTCGGCCAGGCTGCCGGCAGGCAGCAGGCCGCCGGCAAAGGTCAGCATGTAGGCGCTGACCACCCACTCGATATCGGAGAACGTGGCATGCAGGTCGCTCGCGATGCGCGGCAGCGTGACAGCCACGATGTTGGTGTCCAGGACGATCAGCGCGCAGGCGCCCGAGGCGGTCAGCAGCGCGGCGCGCGAGTTCATGCCGCTCATGCCGGCTCCCCTTCAAACTGCCGTGCCGGCGATATTGCCTGAAATGAAATAAATCCGGATGTGCCGTGTCCGGCGGGCCGTGGGTGACGATTCGTCTTGTGCCGCATATCGTTGCTTGCTGTCGCATTCCTTGATTGGATGCGGGCCAGGATACGGCGGGCAGGGCCACGCGTTGTTGCGCCGGCCGTGCTATTTTGTTGCCTGTTGGCTAATAATCAGAAAGTACTCGGAAGGAAAACAGCAAACCGATGGAACTGCGCCACTTTCGCTACTTCATCGCGGTAGCCCAGGACTTGCACTTCACCCGCGCCGCCGCGCGGCTCGGCATTTCCACGCCGACGCTTACCCGCCAGATCCAGGAGATGGAAGCCAGCCTTGGCATTCGCCTGTTCGAGCGCAACCAGCGCTCGGTGGCGTTGACGCCGGCCGGCGAGGTGCTGCTGGCGGAGGCGCAATCCGTGGTGGCGCAGTTCGAGGCCGCGCAACTGCGCGCGCAGCGCGAGGCGCGCGGCGAGACGGGCAAGATCCATGTGGGTTATGTCGCCTCGGCGGCTTACTCGGGCGTGCTCCAGCGGCAAGTCGCGGCATTCCGCAAGGCCTGCCCCGATGTGCAGCTGCTGGTGCGCGAGGCGCCCATGGGCACGCTGCCCGAGCAGGTCAGGGATGGGCAGGTCGACATCGCCTATATCCGCTCCCCGATGAACCTGCCCGAGGGCGTGGACGCGCTGCCGCTGGCGCCGGAAGGCTTTATCCTCGCGCTGCACAGCGATTCATGGCTGTGCGGCCTGGCCGAGATCCGTCCCGCGCATCTCAAGGCGGAGACATTGATTCTTCCCGAACAGGTGTCGGGCACGCTGTCCACCGCCGAGCAGGGTGGCTTCGTGCCCAGGCTGGGCCCGCGGCCGGGCGGGCTGGTGGCGGTGCTGACGCTGGTGTCGCTGGGCGAAGGCGTGGCGATTGTCCCGAACTCCGTGGCCGGCCACATCAGCCTGCCCAGCCTTGTCTACCGGGATATCGCGGGCCTGGAGGTGACGTCGTATCTGTCGCTGATGTCGCGCCAGTACGAAAAAGCCGCCACCATCCGTCGCTATATCGAACTGGTGTCGCGGCCCGCGCCAGGCTAGGCGGGGCTGCTCCACGAAAGGCTGGCAGCGTCGCAGCGTCAGACGACCATCGGCGTGGTAGCGCCATCGACCGACAGGACGGCGCCCGAAATATAGCTGGCGCGGGGCGAGGCGAGGAACAGCACGGCGTCCGCCACCTCCTGCGGCGTGGCCAGGCGGCCCAGGCCGGTGCGCGCGTTGGCGCGTGCCAATGCCTGCTCCACGGTCGTGCCGCTGATGCGCGCATCCACTTCCATGCCTTGCTGCAGGCGTTCGGTATGCGTGGCCGATGGGTTGACGGCGTTCACGCGCACGCCCTGCTTGCCATAGGCATTGGCCAGGCCGGCGCTGGCCAGCATCAGCGCCGCGTTGGCCGCGCCGCCCGCCAGGTGGGCGGGGTTGGCCAGCTTGCCGCCCATGCCCACGATATTGACGATGGCGCCGCGCCCCTGCTGTGCCATGCGCTTGACCACGGGGTCGATCACGTTGATGTAGCTGAAGTACTTGGCGGCCATGGCGTCCTGCCACAGCTGCGGGGTCAGCTCGTCCGGCGGGCGGCGCTTGGCCGCGCCGGCGGAGGTCACCAGGATGTCGATGGCGCCAAGCGCTGCCACTGCCGCCTCCACCGCGCGCGCGGCCGCGGCGATATCGGTCAGGTCGGCGGATACCGCGACCACGTCCTTGGCGTATTCGCCTTCGCCTTCGGCCAGGCTGGCGCAAGCCTTGGCCAGGTTCTCGGCGCTGCGCGAAACAATGGCTACGCGCGCACCCTCGCGCAGGAAGCCGGCCGCGCAGGCCAGGCCAATGCCGCGGCTGCCGCCGGTGATGAGCACGCGTTGATTGCGAAGTTCGAGATCCATGGTGATGTGTCCTGGGTGGTCAGGGAGCGCGCGGGCGTCGATCGATCAATCAATCAACGGCGGATCCGCGGGCGTGGCGGGGGGGGGCCGTCAGGCCGGTGAGACAACAGGGGTGCCATCTTAGCGCGCCCGCGCCAGCCTTGCTGGTGAGCGCTCAATCCCGGGACGTCGTGTCAGCGCGGCGTCAACACACCTACGCCGGTGTCAGCGCCACATGCACCGCGATGCCCTCGATCGGATCGAGCGCGCCACGCCAGGGCGCGGCTGCGATGGCTTGCTTGCCGTGGACATAGCCGGCGTTCCAGCGCGCGTCGATGCCGGCGGCGCTGAAGTCGATATCCTTGGTCAGGTCTTCGCCGCCGAGCGGCGGCGCATTGAGCTCGACCACGTGCATGGTGGTATGGCAGCCCCAGCCCAGTAACGCCTCGACCGCGGGCGTGCTGCGCTCCGCCTGGGGAATGTGCCTGGCCAGTTCGCGGATCACATGCCGCAGCCGGTGCAATTGCCTCTGGTGCTCCAGCTGGGTCTCGGCGCGGCTTGAGTACTGGATGTCCCGCTGCCGTCCCATGGCTTCCCAGATGGTGTCGGGCTCCGGGCCTTGCAGGGGCCACAGCTGCACGGCGAAGATCACCGAGCTGCGGCGAGGGTGGTCGTCGAGCACGGCTTCGATCGGCGTGTTGGAGCAGATGCCGCCGTCCCAAAACGCTTCGCCGTCGATCCGGATCGCCGGGAAGCCCGGCGGCAGCGCCGCGGATGCCAGCAGATGCTCCACGCTCAGCGCGGTGTCCCGGTTGGTGTAGTAGCACATCCTGCCGCTGCGCACATTGACCATGCCGACGGTGAGCCGCGTGTGTTGCTCGCCGAGGTAAGCGAAATCCACCAGCGAGAGCAGGGTGTCGCGCAGTGGCGAGACCGAATAGAAGCCGGCGCGCTCTACCCCGAGCGGCACGCGCGTGCCGAGCCAGGCAGCCGGGTTGGGCGTGAAGAAGCCAGGGATGCCCTGGGTGAGGGTTGCAAGGTTCGACATCGTGCTGTCGCCGCCCGAGAGCAGGCGGGCTAGTTCAAGCGGCCCGTGGCGGCCCACCTGCTCCCAGAACTGCCGCAGGCGCGGCAAGCGATCCGCAGGCCGGTTGCCAGCCACGATCGAGGCATTGATGGCGCCGATGGAGGTGCCGATGGCCCAGTCGGGCTCGATCCCTGCCTCGTGCAGCGCCTGGTAGACGCCGGCCTGGAAAGCGCCCAGCGCGCCTCCGCCCTGCAGGACGAACACCACTTGCTGATCGATGGGCCGACTGGCCGCGCCAGGCGCGTCGGTCGGGGCTGCGGCGGGTTGCGTCCTGCTATTCATGGTGTTCCGGCTCCCGGGTTGTCGGGGGTGCGGCCGCGTTTGCCGGTGTTCGCGGCATGAGCGGGCGCCGGACCCGGAACGTGGTCTCGCCAGGACGCGGCTTGACGTGCATCGCGCCGCCATGCCGGTACACCGCGGCCTGGTCAAAGATGCCGGGCACGCTGGCTTCCAGGAGCAAGGGGGCGCGCTCAAGGTGCCTGGCCGCCTAGTAAGGCTAGCACCTCATGCTGTTCTTGGCAGATCCGTGTTGACGGTGGGCAAAAGGCGTCACTCGCGTGGAGGTCCTGTCGTCCTGCGCTTCGCCTTACTCAAAGGAAATCCGCGCGGCAAAGGCCAGCAGCATGGCCGAGAAGGACCAGCGCTGGACCGTCTGCGCGCGCGGGCTGCGGCGAAGCCAGCCGGTCAGGCGCAGCGCGCCGAACACGCACGCCAGGTCGAAGGCAACGCCGGTCAGCACCAGCACCACGCCGAGCTCAAGCACTTGCGACCACACCGGCGCGCCATGGGGATCCACGAACTGCGGCAACAGCACGGAACAAAACAGCAGTGCCTTGGGATTAAGGATGCTGCTGAGCGCGCCCTTGGCAACGGAGGCGCGTAGCCGCACCGGCGCTACTGCCGTGCCGGTGCCGGCGTGCATCCCGAAAGCCGGGCTACGGAAGATCTGGATGGCCACATAAGCCAGGTAGAGGCCGCCCGCGACGCGGATGCCCTGGTACAGCCAGGGCGCCGCGCGCAGCAGCGCGGCCACGCCGCATGCCGAGAGCGTGACATGCGCGGCGCGTGCCATGGCCAGTCCGGCGACCGTGGCCAGGCCATGACGGACACCCCGGCCGGTGCTGGTTTGCAGCACCAGTGCCATGTCCGGTCCGGGTAGGGCGTAGACCACGGCCAGGGCGCCGATAAAGGTGACGAGGAGATGTATTGAGACCATGATGCATGCCGTGTCGAGGGCAACATCATGGCCCAGAGGCTGGAGGGAATTCTGGCGTTCTTTTGGAGTTAATAAATATAATTTGGGGGAATCCGCTAATTTTGACGGATTTCTTGGGGGTTGACTTTTGGATCTGGACAAAACCGATCGCGCCATCCTGATGGCGCTGCAGGCGGACGGACGCGCCACCAACGCCAGCGTGGCGGAATCCGTGGGGCTGAGCGAGACACCGTGCGCGCGCCGGCTCAAGCGGCTGGAGGCCGACGGCTATATCGAGGCCTATCGCGCGGTGCTGTCCCGCCAGGCCCTGGGGCTAGGCCTGATGGCGTTCACGCAGGTCCGCTTTGGCGTGCACAGCCGTGAGCTCTCCGACCGCTTCGAGCGGGAGATCCAGGCAATCCCGCGTATCGTGTCCTGCCATAACGTGTCGGGCAGCGCCGATTATCTGCTGTTGGTGGTCGCGCGGGACCTGGAAGATTACGGCATCTTCATGCGCGACGTGCTGCGCACATTGCCCGGCGTGACGGCGGTGGAGTCCATGCTGTCGCTGGGCGAGGTCAAGCGCAATGTCGGCTTGCCGTTGTTGTGATGCGGTGACGTTGCAAGGCCTGGCGCCGCATCCGGCTCAGTCGTCGCGGTCCGCGGCCAGGGATATCTCACGCGCGACGAAGACGCATAGCAACGCAATGCCCGTGCACAGGATCGCCACGGTGAAGGCCAGTTGCCGCCCGTGCCACAGATCGGTCCAGCCTGCCCTGCCTCCGAGGGATAAGATCGATCAGCCCCCCCCGGCTATAGTCACTCACCCCTTGGGCCAGACCATGCCACATCGATCTCTCCAGCCCGGCACGCTATGGCCGGCCATCCTGCGCCAGACGGAGCACGCCTTGCATTGCGGTGCGCTGCGTCCGATCGAGACCTTCCAGGAGGGCATCGACGATGGCGGCGTGCGCTTCCTGGTGCGCCAGGTTTCCAGCCTTGCGCGCAAGGACCGCGACAGGGATGAGGGCCACGCGCGCCAGCATGACAACGCCGTCCCGGGCAACCAGGCGGGCGCCGACCCGTTCCTTCCCTACGACCCGGACCTGTTTGTCGCGGACATCTCCGAGACCCATCTTGCGCTGCTGAACAAGTTCAACGTCCTGGACCATCACCTGCTGATCGTTACCCGCCGCTTCGAGTCGCAGGACGCGCTGCTCAACCTGGCGGACTTCGAGGCGCTGCTGGCCTGCATGGCCGAGTTCGATGGCCTTGGCTTCTATAACGGTGGCGCGGCGGCCGGCGCAAGCCAGCGCCACAAGCACCTGCAACTGGTGCCGCTGCCGCTTGCCAGCGAAGGCCCGGCGTTGCCCATCGCGCCACTGCTTGCGGCCGCGCGCATGGATGGCGCGGTCGGCACAGTGCCGGGGTTGGCGTTTTCGCATGCGTTCGCGCCGCTGGCTTTGTCGTCGGCGCGCGGGCCGGATCTGGCCCGCACCGCACTTGCGCGCTACCGCGCGCTGCTGGAGGCGGTGGGCGTGCGTACGATCCATGTGGATGGAGCGCCGCAGCCGTTGGCTCCATACAACCTGCTTGTCACACCGCTTGGCATGCTGCTCGTGCCAAGGTCGGCTGAGTCCGTCGAGGGTATCTCGGTCAATACGCTCGGGTTTGCAGGATCGTTCTTTGTGCGGAATGAGGCGCAGATGCGCACCATCGAGCGGCTCGGCCCCATGGCGATGCTGAGGCAGGCCGCAGGCCCGCCTTTGTCGTCGCTGGCATCGACGGGCCGGAAATAAGGGGTAAATATAAATGCAGGAGCGCCGTTAAAGGGTTTGGGCTAGCAGGGTTGTCCGGTGGCGTTCGCGCCGGGCAGGAATCCCCGCTTGATCGTGCTAGCCAGGTCAGATCGCATCGCTTGCTGTGCGCTGCGGCGTTCCCCAATCGCATTACTTGGTAGGCTTCACCACTTGCCTCTTCAAACGGCTACCGCCCTAGCCAGTCCGAGCCGCGGCAGCAAGCATTCGCGCCTGCCGCGCTTGCTGCCGGCCCTTCTCGCCGCCATCCTCTGCGCGCAGTCGCAGGGCACCACGGCGGACACGCCCCCCCCGCGCACCGAGGCGGTGGCGCGGGTGGTGTTCAGCCTGCTTGGCTATGCGCGCTGGCCAAACGAGCGGGAAGTCCTGCGCCTGTGCGTGGACGGCTCGTCGCGCTACGGCGCCAAGCTCGCGGAAGGCGGCGTGCTGGCAAGCGGGCGCCCCGTGCAATCCAGGCGCATCGACCTGCAGGATGGCGTGTCCACCGCGGGCTGCGATTCCGTCTACCTCGGGCCCATGACGGATGCCCGGCGCAAGAATCTGTCGACGGAGCTGATCGGGCGCCCGGTCCTTGTCATCACGGAAGAAGACTACGAGTGCGAGATCGGCAGCATGTTCTGCCTCAACGTGGTCGATGGCCACGTCTCGTTCCGCGTCAACCTGGATGCCGTTGCCCGCAGTGGCATCCATATCCATCCGGCAGTGTTGCAGCTTGGCCGCCGCCGGGGGCCATCGCCATGAAGCTGCCATTGCGCCCCGACGCGACGAGATCGCGCCCGACGCTATACAACGCGCTGCGCCGCATTCATCTCAGCGTGGCGTTGATCGCCGTGTGCACGGCCGGCATCTCGCTGACCGCGCTCGGGCTGGCCGCGCTGCGCGTCTATGCCGACCACAACCTGCACCTGGTTGCCCGCTCCGTGGCGTACACGCTGGAAGCGCCGGTGGTGTTCCGCGACCAGGCGGCCGCCAACGAGGCGCTGGTGGCCATCGCCGCGACGGAGGTGGCCCAGGCCCGCGTCTATGACAAGGACAACCGCCTGCTGGCCGAGTGGCGGCGCCCGGCCGGCGAGCGGTTTCCCGGCCTGCAGCGCCTGGCCAGCCGCGTGATGGCGCTCGGCCCGGTGGAGCAGGAGATCCTGCATGAAACGCAGGCGGTGGGCACCGTCCGCCTGACCGCCGACACCGGCAACCTCTTGCACTTTGTGCTCAGCGGGCTGCTGGGGCTGCTGGCTTGCCTGCTGCTCACCGCGGTCAGCGCGCACTACATGTCGAGCCGCATGCTGGTCCATATCATCGAGCCGGTACGCAACCTCATGCGCGTGGCCCATGCCGTGCGCTCGGAGCGCGCTTTCGACCAGCGCACGCCGCCAGCGCATATTGCTGAGCTCAACGCGCTTGGGGAGGATTTCAACGGCCTGCTCGACGAACTGGAGACCTGGCAGAACCAGCTCCAGCACGAGAACAGGTCGCTGGCGCACCGCGCCAGCCACGACAGCCTGACCGGCCTGCTCAATCGGGCAGCGTTCGAGGATGCGCTGCATCGGGCCGTACGCTTCGCCGGCACCACCAAGGGATATGCGGGCGTGCTCTACCTGGACAGCGACGCGTTCAAGGAGATCAACGACAACTTCGGCCATGCCGCCGGGGACGAGGTGTTGTCCGACATTGCCCGGCGCATCCGTTCCTGCGTGCGCGAGGGCGACCTGGTCGCCAGGCTCGGCGGCGACGAGTTTGCGGTACTGCTCACCTCGCTGCGCAAGCCTGCCGACATCGTCCAGGTCGCGGAGCATATCCTGCTTCGCATGAAAGATCCGGTACAACTGTCGAGCGGCACCCGCATCGGGGCCTCGCTGAGCATCGGGTTGTCCGTGTTTCCGCTTCATGCCCAGACTGCCGCCACCTTGATGCACACGGCGGACGAGGCCATGTACCGGGCCAAGCGCAGGTCGGGAGGCGGCTGGGAGACCGCGGAGCCGCGGCTGGCGAGCACCGGGCCCGCCTCGGTGTCCGAGTGCGAAGACAGCGAGAAATAAGACAAGAACGAGAACAAGAATAGGAATAGGAGCATCTGTCATGCTATCGAACTTGCAAGCCGCCGGCAGCCGGTGCATCACGGCCGCCGTGATTGCCGTCACCCTTGCGCTTGCTGCCTGCCAGACGGTGCCGGCCCCGAAGCTCACTGCTGTGCAAGTCGAGGCGTTGCAGTCGCAAGGGTTCCAGCTTACCGAAAATGGCTGGGGGCTTGACTTTTCCGAGAAGGTGCTGTTCGGCCTGGACGAGGACGTGATCAGCGCGGACCGGCAGGTGGCGGTGCAGCGGATCGGCCGGGCACTATCGGGCGCGGGCATTGATCATGTGCGGCTGGACGGGCATACGGACGACTCCGGCTCGGCCGACTACAACCAGCAGTTGTCGGTCCGGCGCGCGCAGGCGGTGGCGAATGTGCTGGCCACCACGGGGTTCCAGGCGGAGAGCATCCAGGTGCGCGGACTGGGCAAGAGCAAGCCGGTGGTGGACAACCGCACCGCCGCGGGCCGCGCGGAAAACCGGCGCGTGGCCATCGTGGTCACGATCGAGTAGCTGCCGGCGACACCCAAAATGCAGCAATCTCAAGCACGGGCTCCAGGAGGACGACGCGATCCCGTCCGGGTCCGCGCCGTTGTCAGCGCGGACCCTCAACACCGTCAAGGCTAGCGGACTAGCGAGCGCCTTGCGCCAGCTTCTCCTGTGCCCAGTTGACCGCCTCGCGTGCGGGGGCCAGCCCGCTCTTCTCCACGCGCTGGGCCAGCGCGAACACGCGCTCGCGGATCCGTGCCACCTCGGCCAGCACCGCCGCTTCCTCGGCACCGCCCAGGTACTCGCGGGCGCAGCTAATGATGCCGCCCGCGTTGATCAGGAAATCCGGCGCATAGAAGATACCGCGGCGTTGCAGCGTGTCGCCCTCGTCCAGCGACGCGAGCTGGTTATTGGCGCCGCCCGCGACGATCTTGAACTGGCAGCCTTCGGCCACCGCCGGGGTGATCACCGCGCCGAGCGCGCAGGGCGCGAACACATCGGCGGCCACGCTGGTGATGGCGGTGGTGGAGACCACCTGCGCGCCGAATTGCTCGCGCGCCTGTTCTGCCTTGGCGCCATGGATATCGGCCACGGTCAGCCGCGCGCCGGCCGCATGCAGCTGGCGGCAGAGGTCCCAGCCCACCGAGCCAAGGCCCTGCACGGCAACGGATACGCCTTGCAGGCTGTTATGGTCGAGCACGTAGCGCACGGCGGCCTCGATGCCGACGAACACGCCATATGCGGTCTTGGGCGACGGGTTGCCGCCGAAGGTGCCCTCGCGCGGCATGCCGCTGATGTAGCGGGTCTGCGTGCGGGCGGCGACCATGTCTTCCACCGTGGTGCCGACATCTTCGGCGGTGATGTAGCGGCCACCCAGCGATTCGACCATGCGGCCGAAGGCGCGGAACAGCTTGGTGCGATCGGTTTGCGCCGGGCTGCGCAGGATCACGGCCTTGCCGCCGCCGAAGGGCAGGTCGGCCAGCGCATTCTTGTAGGCCATGCCTTGCGACAGGCGCAGGGCGTCGGTCAGGGCGTCGCTCTCGGCGGGATAGGCCCAGTAGCGGCAGCCGCCAAACGCGGGGCCAAGGCTGGTGCTGTAGATGGCGATGATGGCCTGCAGGCCGGACTCGGGATCGGTGGCGAGCGTGACGCGCTCGTGGGATGGGCCTTCGCCAGTGCCGAACAGGCGGCCGGCGGCCTCTGCGTTGATGCGTTCAGTCAAAGCGTCTTCTCCATGAAGATGGGAGCGCAAAGGGATACCTTCGCTTTCCGGGTGCACCGCATTGGGTTGCAAGGCAGTGCAGTTGCAACGGCAGCCATCGGGGGCTGCCGTCTCGATAAGGCCGGGCTGCCATTGTGTGGCTGCCCGGCCTCGGGTAAACGCTGGGTGCCGCGTCGTGGCGCGGAACCGGTGCTGGATCTTACCGGCAAAATGCGGGGAGATGAAGGGCGCGCGCGGTGTATGTGTGCTGTGTGTGCTGTGTGTGCGATGTGTGCGGTGTGCGCGGCAGCGGCACATCTATACTTGGACAGAGGTAATCCTCAACCCGAGCGAAGCGTGAGAGGGCGCCCGTGCGGTGGCCTGCGCCCTTCGCGTGCCAGGAGGGCACCATGTTCCAGCATCTGCTGCTGCCCGTCGACGGCTCACCCCTGTCCGAAGCCGCTTTCCGCAAGGCCCTGGTGTTCGCCCATGAGGCGCGGGCCCGGGTCACGGTGATCCGGGTGATCCCGGACTTCCATGTCTACACCTACCAGGTGGAATTGCTGGCCGACACCCGTACGCGGTTCGTGCAGGAAGCCACCCGCAACTCGGCGGACTACCTGAAAACCCTGGCCGCCGAAGCCGAGGCTGCGGACGTGACTTGCCAGACCCTTTGCGTCATACATGACCACCCCTATGAAGCCATCATCCAGGCCGCCCAGGACAAGGACTGCGACCTGATCGTGATGGCCTCGCACGGGCGGCGCGGTTTGCAGGGCGTGCTGATCGGCAGCGAAACCAACAAGGTGCTGACGCATAGCAGTATCCCTGTGCTGGTGTATCGCTAGCGGCTCATCGCGGCCGGCTTGCGTTGTGCGGCGCCAGCCACCTGCGGCGTGACAGCGTCCGGGCAAGACATGGATGCGCTACCAGCATGCGCTTCTAGCATGCGCTTCTAGCCCGCGACAGTAGTCGCCTTGCCCGGCTGCGTCCAGTCCAGCACCACCTTGCCGCTGTTGCCCGACAGCATGGCGGCAAAGCCGGCCTCGAAGTCGCCCACGCTGAAGCGATGCGTGATCATCGGCGTCAGGTCCAGCCCGCTTTGCAGCATGGCAACCATCTTGTACCAGGTCTCGAACATCTCGCGGCCGTAGATGCCCTTGATCTCCAGCCCCTTGAAAATCACCAGGTTCCAGTCTATCGCCATCTTCGATGGCGGAATGCCCAGCATGGCAATCTTGCCGCCGTGGTTCATGTGCTCGAGCATGGCCGCAAAGGCGGTCGGCACACCGGACATCTCCATGCCCACGTCGAAGCCTTCCGTCATGTGCAACTCGGCAGCCACGTCTTTCAGGTTTTCGTGCTGCACGTTGACGGCGCGCGTGGCGCCCATCTTGCGCGCCAGCGCGAGCCGGTATTCGTTGACGTCGGTGATCACCACGTTGCGCGCGCCCACGTGCCGAGCGATGGCGGCGGCCATGATGCCGATGGGGCCGGCGCCGGTGATCAGCACGTCTTCGCCCACCAGGTTGAAGGACAGCGCGGTGTGCGTCGCGTTGCCAAAGGGGTCGAAGATGGCGGCGATCTCGTCCGGGATATCGTCGGGAATGCGGAACGCGTTGAAGGCCGGAATCACCAGGTACTCGGCAAAGGCGCCGGCGCGGTTCACGCCCACGCCTACCGAGTTGCGGCACAGGTGGCGGCGCCCGGCACGGCAGTTGCGGCAGAATCCGCAGGTAATGTGCCCCTCGCCGGAAACGCGGTCGCCAATGGCCAGCCCGCGCACTTCCTGCCCGATGGCGACGATCTCGCCTACGTACTCGTGCCCCACCTGCATCGGCACGGGAATGGTGTTCTGCGCCCACTCGTCCCATTTCCAGATATGGATGTCGGTGCCGCAGATGGCCGTCTGGCGGATGCGGATCATCACATCGTTGTGGCCGACTTCCGGCTCGGGGACGTCGGTCAGCGTCAGGCCGGGCGCGCGTTCGAGTTTGGCGAGGGCTTTCATGGGGCAGCCTCCTGCTTGCAGCGTGGATGAAGTGCCTGGGTGACGCCTGAGCGCCGCTCAGGCGATGGCGCCGAACTTGCGGCCCACCTTGGCAAACGCGGCCACGGCCCGCTCGATCTGCTCGGCCGTATGCGCCGCGCTCATCTGCGTGCGGATCCGTGCCCGGCCCTTAGGCACCACCGGGAAGGAGAAGCCCACCACGTACACATGCTCCGCCAGCAACGCATCGGCCATGCCGGATGCCAGCGCGGCATCGCCCAGCATCACCGGGATGATGGGATGCTGGCCCGGCACCAGCGTAAAGCCCAGCGCCGTCATCTCGCGGCGGAAATGCTCGCCGTTCTCCCGCACGCGCGCGCGCAATGCCGCGCCTTCTTCGCTGGCAAGCAGCTCCAGCACTTTCAGCGTGGCGGCGCAGATGCTCGGCGCCAGCGAGTTGGAAAAGAGATAAGGCCGCGAGCGCTGCCGCAGCAACTCCACGATTTCCCGGTGCGCCGCCACATAGCCACCGGAGGCGCCGCCCAGCGCCTTGCCCAGCGTGCCGGTGATGATATCCACGCGGCCCTCCACGCCACACAGCTCCGGCGTGCCACGCCCGTGCTCGCCCACGAAGCCCACCGCGTGCGAATCGTCGACCATCACCAGCGCCCCGTAGCGGTCTGCCAGGTCGCAGATCGATTTGAGGTCCGCGATGATGCCGTCCATCGAGAATACGCCGTCGGTGGCGATCAGCTTGAAGCGCGCGCCGGCGGCATCCGCCTCCTGCAGCCGGGTCTCCAGGTCGGCCATGTCGTTGTTGCGGTAGCGGTAGCGCCTGGCCTTGCACAGGCGCACGCCGTCGATGATGCTGGCGTGGTTGAGCTCGTCGCTGATGACGGCGTCCTGGTCGTCGAGCAAGGTCTCGAACAGGCCGCCGTTGGCGTCGAAGCAACTGGAGTAGAGGATGCTGTCGCCGGTGTGGAGGAACTTGGCGAGTACGGCTTCGAGGGTCTTGTGCACGGACTGGGTGCCGCAGATGAAGCGGACCGAGGCCATGCCGAAACCGTCTTGCTCCAGGCCGCGCCGGGCGGCTTCGATCAGGCGGTGGTCATCTGCCAGGCCCAGGTAGTTGTTGGCGCAGAAGTTCAGTACGTGCTCGCCGCCCGCCAGCCGGATATCGGCCGCCTGCGGGCTGGCGATGACGCGCTCGGATTTGTGGAAGCCGTCGGCGCGGATGGTGTCCAGCGTATTGCGGAGGTGGGAGAGATAGCGGTCGCGCATGGGAGGCCCCTGGCAAGGTTGTTGGGCGGCGTGGCTTGCGCCAGCCTCCATGGTATGGCGAAAGCCGGGAAAATGCCGCTTTTGCTGTGCGCGTGTTTTGTGCTGCGCTGCGCAAGCGGTGGCTGGCGAGGCGCGACCGATGCTGCTATGCGGCAGCCGCCGCGCCGGTCGCTGGATCGGATCGTAAACGCAATGAAATCAAGCCTTTGGCTCTTTGCCTTAGGGTCGGTAACTCCTATCCTTAAGAGAGGTTGCGCATGCCGCCGCGATCGGTGCGCATGCCGGCTACCGGCTTGCTGGCGGAGGCGGCCATGAACGAAGACGTACGGATTGCTCCTATCGAGCGAATCATCTATTCGCGCCGGCACGCATCCCCCGGCACCCTTGTTCGCCACAACGCGCGGCGCCGCCGCCTGATCCAGGCCGCTGCGGCTACCGCGCTTGCCGCGGGGCTTGGCCCCTTGGTGCTGCCGCGCCGGGCACAGGCAGCCAAGCACACCTTGAAGATCCTCCAGTGGAACCATTTCGTGCCGGGCTATGACAAGTGGTTCGACAACACCTACGTGAAGGAATGGGGCCAGCGCAACGATACCGAGGTCATCGTCGATCACGTAGGGATCCCCGCGCTGGCCACGCGGGCCGCCGCCGAGGTATCCGCGCAGAAGGGGCACGACCTGTTCATGTTCCTGTCGCCTGCGCCGGTGTACGAGGAGCAGGTCATCGACCACCGCGAGATTTACGAGGAGTGCCAGCGCAAGCATGGCAAGCCGGTCGAATTGGCGATCAGGAGTACGTTTAACCCGAAGACGAAGAAGTACTTCGGCTTCTCGGACAGCTTCGTGCCGGACCCGATCAATTTCCGCAAGGACCTGTGGGACGAGAGCGGCATGGCACCGCCGGACAGCTGGGACGACGTGCTGAGCGCGGGCCGCAAGATCAAGCGCAAACGCAACGTGCCGGTGGGCATTGGCTTGTCGGCCGAACTCGATACCGCGATGGCGATGCGAACCATTCTCTTCGCATTCGGCGGCTCGGTCCAGGATGAGCGCCATACCGTCGTGCTGAATTCGAAGAACACGCTGGAGGCGGTCAAGTTCGTCAAGGCCCTGTACCAGGAAACCATGACGCCGGAGGTGCTGGCGTGGGATCCGTCCTCCAACAACCGCGCCATGCTGGCGGGCAAGATCTCGCTTTGCCTGAACGCCATTTCCATCACGCGCGAAGGCGAGAACAAGAACATTCCAGTCACGTCCGATATCTGGCTGACCCAGGCCTTGCGTGGCCCGGTGCGCCGCATCGGCATGGAACACGTGATGGACTGCTACGTGATCTGGAAATTCGCCGAGAACATAGCGGGTGCCAAGAAGTTCCTGCTGGACTATATCGACAACTTCCACCAGGCCTTTCTCGGCAGCGAGTTCTACAATTTCCCCTGCTTCCCGAGCACGGTCCCGGACCTGCAGAAGCTGATCGCCGATGATCCCAAGGCCCGCCCGCGCGACAAGTACAAGGTGCTGGGCAGCCTGATGAACCAGGCCACCAACGTCGGCTACCCCGGCTATGCCAATGCGGCCATCGACGAGATCTTCAATACCTGGGTGCTCAACACCATGTTCGCCAAGGCCGCCACCGGCGACGAAACGCCGGAGAATGCCATCCGCGCCGCGGAAGCGACGTGCAAGCGGATCTTCGCCAAGTGGCGGGAAAAGGGACTCATATGAGCCGCCCCCGCCGGACCGGAGGCATCGGGATGGGCGTGGGCCGATAAGTCATGGCCACGGTGGAAACCCGCTCACTCACCAAGCGCTTCGACGGCACCAACGCTGTCGACGGCATCGACCTGGCCGTGCACGAAGCTGAGTTCCTGGTGCTGCTGGGCCCGTCCGGCTCGGGCAAGACCACCTTGCTGCGCCTGATTGCCGGGCTGGAAGCACCCACCTCCGGCGATATCCTGGTGGGCGGCCGTGTCGTCACCGGGCTGCCGCCGCGCGCGCATAACATGGCCATGGTGTTCCAGAGCTACGCGCTCTATCCGCACCTGAGCGTGGCCGGCAACATCGCCTTCCCGCTGGAGGCGCAGCGCATGCCGCGCGAGGCGATCGCGCGCAAGGTGAGCTGGGCCGCGGCGCTGTTCGGCATTGGCCACCTGCTGTCGCGCAAGCCGCGCCAGCTCTCAGGCGGTGAGCGCCAGCGGGTGGCGCTGGCGCGCGCGGTGGTGCGCGAGCCGGTGGCCTTCCTGCTGGACGAGCCGCTCTCCAATCTCGATGCCAAGCTCAGGACCTCCGCGCGCGAGGAATTGCAGCAGCTTCAGCGGCGTCTGGCGACCACCACGATCTACGTCACGCACGACCAGATCGAGGCGCTGGCGCTCGGCGACCGGGTCGCCATTCTCGACCACGGCCGCGTGCACCAGCTTGGCACCCCGCAGCAAGTGTATGAGCAGCCGGCAGATACCTTCGTGGCCACCTTCATCGGCTCGCCGCCGATGAACCTGGTCGACACCGATGCCCTGGTGACGGGCTTCCGGCCGGAGCACTTCCTGCCGCGCGAGGTCTACGGCAGCGATGAAGCGCTGGAACCCTTCCCCTTCCATATCACCCGCATCGAGAATCTCGGTTCCGACCGGCTGGTGTATGGCCTGCTGGAGCCGCCACTGCCGCCGGCCAAGGTCATCTCGCGGATTCCCTGCACCGTCACCTTCCCGCTGGAGACCGGCGCGCGCTACCCGTTCGCGGTGCGGCGTGCCGACCTGAGGCGCTTTGATCCGCGTTCCGGCGCCAGCCTCGGTGTGGCGTCGTCCGTAGCGCCGTCCGTGAGGCCGGCATGAGCACCCGGGCTCCCGCCGCGCTAGCGCCACAGGCCGGTGCCTGGCATGCGTTGGGCGAGCGCTGGCTCGGTGCCTTGATGCTGGCGCCGGCACTCATCTATATCGCGCTGCTGCTCGGCATTCCCTTCCTGCTGTCGATCTACTACAGCCTGTCCGATATCACGGTGGGCACGCGCGCCATGCATTTTGTTGGCCTCGCGAACTTCCAGCGTATCGTGCAGAACCCCACCTTCTGGCGCTCGCTCGGCAATGCGCTGGTGTTCACGCTGGTGTCGCAGGCGCTGGTGGTGATTCTGGCCAAGATCCTGGCGTTGGCACTGCTGCGCGATTTTCGCGGAAAATGGCTGGTGCGGCTGCTGATCCTGCTACCGTGGGTGGCGCCGATCTCGCTGGGTTCGATCGGCTGGCTGTGGATCTTCGATCCGGTCTACAGCATCATCAACTGGACGCTGCGCGCGCTCGGCCTGTTTGGCCCGCAGACCTGGCCGGTCTGGCTGGGCCAGCCGGACCTGGCCATGGCGTCGGTGATCCTGGTGGATGTCTGGCGCCTGCTGCCGCTGGCCACGGTCATCATCCTGGCCGGCCTGCACGGCATCCCGCAGGATATCCACGATGCCGCGGCCATGGACGGCGCCGGCTTCTGGCGCCACCTGTTGCGCATCAATATCCCGCTGGTGATGCCGATCATGCTGGTGGCGCTGTTGTTCGGCATCGTGTTTACGCTCACCGACATGATCATCATCTTCGTGCTGACCCGTGGCGGGCCTTATGACACCACGCAGGTGCTCGCCAGCCTGGCATTTTTCACGGGCATCCAGGGCGGCGACCTGGCCGAGGGCGCGGCGATTTCGCTGTTCCTGTTCCCGCTGCTGGTAGCGGTGGTGGCGCTGCTGCTGACCATCGCCAACCGCGCGGAGGTAGCCTGACATGCGTGCTGATGCCAGTCACTGGAAGCACAGAGGCGCGCGCTGGGGCGCACGCTTCGGCCATGTCGCCATCCTTGCCGTCTTCGCGGGGTTCTGCGCCTTTCCCTTCTACTGGATGCTGATCACCACCTTCAAGGATGTCCACGACCTGATCAACACGGCCAATAATCCCTTCCTGTTCAACCAGCCGCCCACCCTGGACAACCTGCGCGTGCTGTTCCTGGAGACACAGTACCTGCGCTGGATCGCCAATACGCTGCTGGTGGGGGCGATGGTGGTGGCCATCACCCTGCTGCTGGCGGTACCGGCCGGCTACAGCCTGGCCCGGCTGGCAGGCAGCCGCGGGCGGCAGCTGGCGATCGCCATCTTCCTGACCTACCTGATCCCGCCCACCATCCTGTTCATTCCCTTCTCCCGCATCATCGGCGCGCTCGGCCTGCAGGATTCGCTGTGGTCGCTGGTGCTGGTGTACCCGAGTTTCACCGTGCCTTTCTGCACCTGGCTGATGATGGGGTTCTTCAAGGCGGTGCCGCGCGATATCGAAGAGGCGGCGATGATGGACGGGCTGAGCCGCTTCGGCGCCTTCCTGAAGGTGGTGGTGCCGCTGTCCTCGGCCGGCATCCTGACCGTAGTCATATTCACGCTGACGCTGGTGATGCAGGAATTCGTCTATGCCCTCACCTTTATTACCAGTTCGTCGCAGTACACCGTCAGCGTTGGCGTGCCGACCTTCCTGGTGCGCGGGGATGTCTATTTCTGGGGCTCCCTGATGGGCGCCTGCCTGGTCGTCAGCGTGCCGGTAGCCGTGCTCTACAACCTGTTCGTCGACCGCTTTGTCGCGGGTTTTACCGTGGGCGCGGTGAAGTGAGTGCGTCTGGCGGTGGCCGGGTCCGTGCCGACAGCGAAGCGATCCGGGCAGCGTCGAGCGCGGATCGTTGGCCAGCGCAGATGCCATCGGAGCCAGCCACCCGCCAACGGGGCGGCCCGGCAATGCGTGCTACGGCAGCGCCGCCGCGCCTTGCGTGCGCACCGTCGCCTGCTCCGCGCGCGGCTGTTCCTTGCCCTGCGTCGCCGCGGCGCCAAAATTGCACAGGTAGCTCATCACCATGTCCGGCACATGCTGCAACCTCGACGCCACGCGATCCGGGGCGGCGAGGTCCACGCCAAGCACGAACGACAGCGTGTAGCGGTTCGAGATGAAGTAAGACCCCAGGCCCGAGATCGAAACATATAGATCCACCCAGTCTGCATCCTGCCTGAACACGCCTTGTTCCTTCCCCCGCTCCAGAATCTCCGCCAGCGCGCTCTTCAGCGGATTGAACATGGCAGGAATCACCTTGGACTTGCGGATGTGCTCCGCCTTGTGCAGGTTCTCCGTACCCAGCAGCAGGATGAATTCCGGTTGCTCGATGAAATGCTGGATGGTGTGCATCACCAGCGCGCGCATATCGTCGACGGGGCTCTTTCCCGTCAGGCCGAGTTCGTTCTGCCGCTCGCGCATGGCGGCGTAGGCGCGTTCCATGACTTCGATGAACAGCGCCTCCTTGCTGTCGAAATAGTGGTAGACCAGATTCTTGCTGATCTTGCTGCGGGCCACGATGCTGTCCACGCGGGCGCCGTCGAAGCCCTTGGCCGCGAATTCCTTCGACGCCATCTGGAGGATCTTCTCGCGCGTGGCCTGGGCGTCGCGCGGCTTTGGCTTGCGCGCGGTCTTGGCGGTCACTGGCATACGGATGTTCCTCGATAAATTTGTCATGGCATTGTCATGGCGGGCAGCACCGTGCCAGTGCGCCCGCTAACCAGATGGTTAGTGTACACCCCCTGAAGCGCACCGCAAGAAGGCCGCCAGCCAAGCGTTGGCGCCATTCTGGTGCTCCGTGAAAACCCGGTTGACAAGCAAAATCCCGTCTTCTATTGTACTGACTAGTTAGTTAGCAGGTCGGTCGGTGCGCGTTCCGGGGCAACGGAATGCGCGGCACGCGCAAGTCGCCCGTGCCTCACATCCTTGGAGTTGACATGGTTCATGCGGGAAGCAATGCGGGCGTCCGGGTCGGGTGCGATATCGGGGGCACGTTCACGGACATCGTCCTGGCAATGCCGGACGGGCGGTTGTTCGTCAACAAGACATCGACCACGCCGCACGACCTGGGCGAGGCCATCGTCACCGGCCTGAAGTCGCTGATCGGGCAAGCCGGGATTGCGCCGGGCGATATCACCGAAATCGTCCACGGCACCACCACGGCGTCCAACACCATCCTGCAGAAGGTGGGCGCGCGCACCGGCGTGCTGACCACGGCGGGTTTTCGCGACGTGCTGGAGATCGGCCGCATCCGCACCCCGACCATGTTCGACCTGGGCTGGCAGAAGCCGCAGCCGCTGGCGCCGCGCCGTTATCGCCGCGGGTTGAATGAGCGCATCGACGCGCGCGGCAATATCATCGTGCCGCTCAACGTGGACGAGGTACTGGCCGTGGCGCGCGGGTTGGTGGAAGAGGGCGTGGAGGCGCTGGCCATCTGCTTTATCAACAGCTATATCAACCCCGTGCACGAATTGGAAGCCAAGGCGCAGCTGGAGCGGGCTTTTCCCCGCCTGCTGGTGACCGCATCGTGCGATGTGCTGCCGGAAATCAAGGAGTACGAACGCACCAGCACCACGGTGGTCAATGCCTACATCCTGCCTGCCATGCGCACTTACCTGCGGCGCCTGAAGGATGACCTGGCCCGCATGGGCGTGTCGGCGTCGCTGCAGGTGATGGCGTCCAACGGCGGCATGATGGGCGTGGGCAGCGCCAGCGAGAAGCCCGTGTTTGCCGTGGCCTCCGGGCCGGCCGGCGGCGTGGCGGGCGCGGCGCAGATCGGCGCGCTGGGTGGCGGGCGCGACCTGATCGTGTTCGACATGGGCGGCACAACGGCCAAGGCATCGATCATCACCGGCGGCACGCCGTCGCTGACCACCGAGTACGAGTTCCGCGACGGCATCAGCGCGCCGAGCCGCTTTGTCAAAGGCGGGGGCTATGTGCTGAAGGTACCGGCCATCGATATCGCGGAGGTGGGCGCCGGAGGCGGCTCGCTGGCCTGGATGGATGCCGGTGGCCTGCTGTGCGTGGGCCCGGAATCGGCCGGCGCCAATCCGGGGCCTGCGTGCTACGGGCGCGGCAACGATCGGCCCACGGTGACCGACGCCAACATGGTGCTTGGCTACCTGAATCCCGAATCGCTGGCGGGCGGCAGCCTCAAGGTGGACCCGGAGCAATCGCGCCGTGCCATTGACGCGCATATCGGTGCACCGCTCAAGCTCGATACGCTGGCCGCCGCGCACGGCATCCGCCATGTGGCCAACGTGAGCATGGCGCGCGCGCTGCGTGCCGTGACGGTGGAGCGCGGGCGCGACCCGCGCGACATGACGATGATCGCCTTCGGCGGCGGCGGGCCGCTGCACGCGGTGGACGTGGCCATGCTGCTGGGCATCAAGCGGGTGATCGCACCGGTGATGGCGGGCGTGTTCTGCTCGGCCGGCATGCTGTGCGCGGATGCCGAGCATAACTTCGTCAAGGCCATCCTGCGGCCGCTGGCGGATTGCAATGGCGCCGGCATTGGCGCGGTGATCGACGAACTGCGACAGCAAGGCCTGGCCATCCTCGCGCTGGAAGGCTATCCGGAGGCCGCGGTCGAGATGGCGGTGGGCATCGACCTGCGCTACCTCGGCCAGAGCTCGGAGCTGACCATCCCGCTGCCTGGCGGTGAAGCCGGCAAGGCGCCGGACGCTGCTGCGCTTGCGCAGCTTATCGAGGATTTCGGCGTCCAATACCAGCAAACCTTTGGCTACCGCAACGACGAGCCGCTGGAACTGGTGAATGTGCGCCTGAGCGCCTATGGCCGTAGCGACCAGCGGCTGGATTTCGACGCCATCCAGGTGGATGCCAGCGCGCTGCATGGTGTTGCCGGCACGCGCCAGGTGAGCTTCGGGCGCGACCAGGCACCGCGCGAGACCTTGCTGATCCCGCGCTCGGCCATGACGGATGCGCCGCGCCAGGGCCCGCTCATCATCGAGTCGTACGACACCACCATCGTCGTGCCCCCAGGCGCTTCGGCGCGCGCGGACAAGATCGGCAACATCATCATCGATATCGCCCAGGAGGCAGCATGAGCACGCAGTTCGACCCGGTGACCTTCGCGGTCGTCAAGAACGCGATGGACTCCATCGTCGACGAAGTGGCCTACACGGTCATTCGCACGGCGCGCTCGGAGATCGTCAAGGACGTGATGGACTACTCGGCCGCGATCTGCGACCGGCACGGCCGCATGGTGGCGCAGGCCAAGACCATCGCGCTGCACCTGGGGGCGATCCCCGAGGCCATGGAGGCGGTGCAGGCGCGCTATGGCAACGACCTGAATCCGGGCGACGCGGTGGTGGTCAACGACCCCTACCAGGGCGGCATGCACCTGCCGGACATCTTCATGTTCGTGCCGTTCTTCTATGGCGGCGAGCTGGAAGGCTATTGCGTGGTGATCTGCCACCATACCGACGTGGGCGGGCGCGTGCCAGGCTCCAACGCCAGCGACTCCACCGAGATTTACCAGGAAGGGCTGCGCATCCCGGTGCTCAAGCTGTATGAAGGCGGCAAGGTCAACGACACGCTGGAGCGCATCATCGCGCAGAACGTGCGCCTGCCGGACCGTGTGCTAGGCGACCTGAAGGCGCAGTACGCCGCCACCCAGGTAGGCGTGCGCGAACTAACAGCGCTGTTCGACCGATACGGCCGCGATGACACGCGCGCCTACCTGAACGAGCTGCTGGACTACGCGGAACGCCTCACGCGCGAAGAGATCCGCAAATGGCCCAAAGGCACCTTCCACTTTACCGACTACATCGACGACGATGGCTTGTCGCCGGAGCCGATCCCCATCCAGGTTGCGCTGACGGTGCATGAGGACTACGTGAGCGCGGACTACACGGGATCGTCGCCGCAGGTGCGCGCCGCCATCAACTCCACGCTGTCGTACACCAAGTCGTGCACCTACCTGAGCGTGCGCTGCGCGTTGAAGGGCGATGTGCCGAACAATGCTGGCGTGTTCCGCTGCATCGAGGTGCGCGTGCCGGAAGGCTCCGTGCTCAACCCCTTGCCGCCGAGCGCGGTGGCGGCGCGCGCGCTGACGGGCTACCGCGTGTTCGATGCGATGCTCGGCGCGCTGGCGCAAGTGGTGCCGGACCGTATTCCCGCCGCCGGCGAAGGCGGCAACACGGTGGTGTGCCTGTCCGGCATGAGCGACGAGAACAAGCCCTACATCATCGTGGACATGATCTGCGGCGCATGGGGGGCGCGCCCCGCCAGCGATGGCATCGAGGCCATCACCAATGCCTCGCAGAACCTGTCGAACACGCCGGTGGAAACGCTGGAAGCGCAGCATCCGGTGCGCGTGGAAGCCTACGAGCTGGTGGAGGATTCCTGTGGCGCGGGCGAGTTCCGCGGCGGCCTGGGCATTCGCCGCAGCTATCGCGTGCTGGCGCCCAACGCGCTTTTGCAACTGCGTGCCGACCGCATGAAGTTCTCGCCGTATGGCCTGGCCGGAGGCGGGCCCGCCAGTCCGGCACGCAACCTGCTGCGGCAAGGCGATGAGATCACTGACCTGCCGAGCAAGGTCGGCATGACGATTGCACGCAACGATGTGGTGACGCATATCCAGCCCGGCGGCGGCGGCTTCGGCGATCCGCTGGTGCGCGACTTCGAGCGCATCGGGCAGGACGTGTGGAACCACAAGCTCACCGCCGCCTTTGTGCTCGAGCATTACAAGGTGGTGGTGGACCCTGCCACCGGCGAGATCGATGTGCCATCCACCGCGGCATTGCGCGCGAAGCTGCTGGCCAAGGCCGCGTAGTATTTCCGGACGGCTGGCAGCCGTCCGCTTACGCATACCCACAGACACCCCACAAAGGAAATCGAGATGCGTTTTTCTGTCATGAAACTGGCCTGGCGCGCGTGTGCCGCCGCGACATCGTTGATGCTGTTCGCCGGCGCGGCCTCAGCGCAGGCGCCCGCCCAGAAGCTGCTGGTGCGGATGGACTACTCGCCATGGGGCATGCATGCCGCCATGCACCTGGCCAAGCAAAAGGGCTGGTTCCAGGAGGCCGGGCTCGACGTGGAAGTGCAGGACGGCACCGGCACCATCAACACCTTGCAACTGCTCGCCGCCGGCCAGGCTGATGTGGGCCAGGTGCAGCTTGGCACCATGGCCGTGGCCAAAGAGAACGGGCTGGACCTGATGTCCATCGCCGGCTTCGCCCGCAAGGGCGACCTGGCGGTGATGGTCGATGAAAAGCTGGGCGTCAGATCCGTGCAGGACCTGGTCGGCAAGAAGCTGGTGTGCTTCACCACCAGTCCGTGGGCGCCGTTTATCGATCCCTACTTCAAGGCCAACAAGATCGCCAAGGGCAAGGCCACTATCGTGATGGTGTCGCCCGCGGCCATGATCTCCACCTACGCCTCGGGCAACAGCGACGGCTTCCTGTCGCAGGCGCCGTTCGGCCAGCCGATGGTGTCCAAGGTGCGCCCCGCCAAGGCGCTGCTGCTGTCCGACAGCGGCATCAACTTCCCCAGCTATGGACTGGTGGCCACGCCGCAACGGCTGGCCGAGAAGGGCGCGGCGCTGAAGAAGTTCGCCCAGGTGCAGGTGCGCGCGTGGGAGTACATCTACGCGGGCCACGCCGATGAAGGCGTAGCCGCCATCCTGGCACAGCGCCCCAATGCCAAGCTGGACCCGCAGATCCTGCTGGCGCAGATCCAGGCTTACCGTGCGTTCTTCGACAGTCCCACGCACAAGGGCCTGCCGATCGGCAAGCAGAGCGATGCCGACTGGGCGGCCGCCATCCAGTCGATGGAGCAGGCCGGCATGATCAAGCCCGGGCGCAAGCCGGCCGACTACTACACCAACGCCATGCTGGCGAACTAGTCCGGGAGACGTACATGTCGGCATTCCTGCAGATCGGGCAGCTCAACAAGGTCTACCATTCCCAGCGTGAACCGCTGTACGCGTTGAAGGACGTCAGCCTCGAAATCGAGGAAGGAGAATTCGTCAGCATCGTCGGCCCGAGCGGCTGCGGCAAGAGCACGCTGCTCAAGTGCGTGGCTGGACTGGAGCCCATTTCCAGCGGCCACCTGGCGCTGCAGGGCGACCCCATCGTGGGCCCGCCGGCCAACATGGGCGTGGTGTTCCAGCGCGATCTGCTGCTTGACTGGCGCACGATCCTGGACAACGTGCTGATTGCCGCCGAGTTCCACGACCTGGATCGCGCCGATTTCGAGGAGCGCGCGCGTTCCGTGCTCAACCTGTTCGGCCTTGGCGCGTTCGCGCACCGCTATCCGTGGGAGCTGTCCGGCGGCATGCGCCAGCGCGCCTCGATCTGCCGCGCGCTGCTGGTAGACCCGCAGTTGCTGCTGATGGACGAGCCTTTCGGCGCCCTCGATCCCTTCACGCGGGACGATCTTAACGAGGAACTGCAGCGGACATGGCTGGCCACCGGCAAAACCGTGTTGTTCATCACGCATTCGATCTCCGAAGCCGTGTACCTGAGCGACCGCGTGGTGGTGATGTCGCGCAACCCGGGCGGCATCGCCGCGGTGATTCCGATCGAGCTGGAACGGCCACGCGGCCTGGCGGTGCGGGAGACGGAGGCCTTTGCCGGCTACGTGTCGCAGATCCGCCAGATTTTCCGCGAGCTTGGCATCTACAGGGGATGATGTGATGAAGTTGCTATGGAAGCGTTCCGAGAACAGCCGGCTGGCCATCCTGACCATCGTGGTGCTGTTGCTGATCTGGGAGGGCGCGGTGCGGGCCTTTGGCGTGCGCGAGTTCCTGCTGCCGCCGCCCAGCAAGATCTTTACCGAGTTCCTGGCGCAGCCGGGTTTCCTGCTGATGCAGAGCCTGGACACGCTGCAGACCACGCTGGCGGGCTTTGTCCTGGCCGTGGTCCTGGGTGTGGGCTCGGCCATCGGCATCGTGTACTCCCGTTTCCTGGATCGCACGCTTTACTCGCTGATGGTGGCGCTCAACGCCGTGCCCAAGGTGGCGCTGGCGCCGCTGTTCGTGATCTGGCTGGGTACCGGTTCCGCGCCAAAGATCGCCATTGCCATGCTGATCGCGATCTTCCCGATCCTGATCGATACGGTGCTTGGCCTCAAATCCATCGACCCGGAAATGCTGAACATGGCGCGCGCCAACCAGGCGTCGCGCAGCAAGGTACTGTGGAAGATCCGCTTTCCCAACGCCCTGCCCAGCATCTTCGCGGGGATGAAGGTGGGCGTGTCGTTCGCGCTGGTGGGCACCATCGTCGGCGAGTTCGTGGCGGGCGAGACCGGGCTTGGCCACGTCATCCTGGTGGCGCAAGGCAGCTTCGACACGCCGACCGTGTTTGTGGCGCTGGCGCTGCTGTGCGCGCTGGGGGTGATCCTCTTCAAGGCGCTGGAGTGGGCCGAGGAGCGGATGCTGCCGTGGCACGCGTCGCAGCGCGGCAGGCCGGGGCAAAGCCATGTGCCCGCGTCGGGTACGGAACGGTTGACGCAACTGGTGCAAGCCAAACGCTGAGGGGGCGGGCGGCGCGGATGGTCCGTTCACAAACTGCGCCGCCGCCTCGAACTCGGCTACAATCGCGCCATGTTTCGCGCGGACCGCCCCTCCTTCTACCGGGGAGCCCTGCTGCTGTTGCTGTTTGCAATGCAGCTCCTCACCCCGCTTCTGCACGGCCATCTCGGAACCCCGAAACTCCATGGCCTGCATGTGCACACGGCGCTCCAAGGTGCGGTTAATTCTTATTCTCCTTCCGCTTCATCCACCTCGCCCGCGGGTTCCGCCGCGCTGATCGCGGTCGAGCCGCTTGAGGTCGACGTGCAGACCGCCATCGGCCCCATTGCCTTTCCCCTCCACGTGCAGGCCGCCGATGTGCTGATCGGCCTGGTCTTCGCGTTCCTGCTGTTTGGCGCGCGGCCGCTGCCGGTGTTCCGGCGCCTGCCGTGGCGGGAGCGCACGCCGCCCCGATGGCGTGGCAGCGACAGCAGGCCACCCCCTGCGCATGCCCCTCCCCTCGCTTCCTGATTCCCCTGCCGGCCACGCCGGCGGTGCACGCTGGCGCGCCTGATCGAGGCTGATCATGGCGTGCCGGGCGCTTCCATCCTGCTTTGGAGCCAGGCATGTTTTCCCGTCGAGTTGTTTTCGTTGGCGCGCTGGTCGCGTCGACGCTGTTCCCCATTGGCATGGCCCGCGCGCAGGTACTGACGCTGTCCGATGCCCAGGCCCGCGCGCTCGGCGTGCGGTTTGATCCCGTCGTCGGTGCCGCGCAGCTGGCGACCGGCGCCAGCGCTCGCGTGGTGCTAAAGCCCGATGCGCAGTACGTGGTTGCCGCGCCTTATGCCGGCATGGTCTCGCGTGTGCTGGTGTCGATTGGCCAGCCGGTGCGCGCCGGCCAGCCGCTGGCCGCCTTTGCCAGCCCGCAACTGTTCGAGGCTGGGCGTGCGCTGTCGGAAGCGCGCTCGCAGGCCAACCTGGCCCGCCTGGCGCTGGCGCGGGACCGCGGCTTGCACGACGACGGCATCATCCCGGGCAGCCGCTGGCAAGCCACGCAGGCACGCGCGGCCGAAGGGGCGGCGATGGTGCGCGCCCGCGAGGCCGAGATGGCTGCCGCGGGCATCGTGTTCGCGGGCGGCTCAGGTGAGCCGCAACTGGTGGCCGGCCGTGCCGGGCTGATCGCCGAGGTTAACGCCGTGCCCGGCACGCGCGTGGAAGGCGCCGCGCCGTTGTTCCGCATCGTGGACCCCACTGCGCTGGAGCTTGATCTGCTGGTCGGCCGCGATGCGCCGGCTCCCACCGGCGGCGAACGTGTGGAGGTGCGCCAGCGCGGCGCCACCGGCACGGTGGCCGGCGTGGTGCCGGCAAGCGACGGCACCGCCGCCGTGCGCGTGCGCGCGGTACTGGACAAGCGCGGTAGCCTGCAGGCTGGCGAGAGCGTGAATGTGATCGTGCACTTGCGTAGCGCACCCGACGCCACCGGTGCGGGCCGCGTGCGGGTGCCGGCCATGGCGTTGACGTATTGGCGTGGCACGCCGGGCGTGTTCGTGGCGACCAAGACCGGCGTGCGCTACCAGACCGTGGTGGTCGAAGCCGTGGACGATGCCGCCGCGACCGTGCGCGGCCCGCTGCCCGCCGGCACGCGCGTGGCGGTGGCCGGCGTGGGCGCGCTCAAGGGCATGCTCGCGGGAGGCCAGTGATGCTTGCCGGCCTGATTGAATTCTCCCTGCGCCAGCGGGCGCTGGTACTGATTGCCGCCTGTGTGCTGGCTGTGGCCGGAGCGTGGGCTTACTTGAAGTTGCCCATCGATGCCTTTCCGGACATCTCGCCCACCCAGGTCAAGGTCATCCTGAAGATCCCCGGCATGACGCCGGAGGAAGTCGAGCAGCGCGTCTCCACGCCGATCGAGCAGGAGCTGCTGGGCATTCCGCACAAGACCATCGTCCGCTCGGTGTCCAAGTACGGCATCAGCGACGTGACGGTCGATTTCGAGGAAGGCGTGGACAGCTACTGGGCCCGCCAGCAGGTGTCCGAGCGGCTCGCCGGCCTGCTGCGCGACCTGCCGCCCAACGCCATCGGCGGGCTGGCGCCGATCACCACGCCGCTGGGCGAGATGTTCATGTTCACGGTGGAGGGCGATGCCTTCTCGCTGGCCGAGCGACGCCGCGTGCTGGACTGGGTGCTGCGCCCGGCCTTGCGCACGGTGCCCGGCGTAGCAGATGTCAACGCGCTGGGCGGCGAGGTGCGCAGTTACGAGGTCATCCCTGACCCGGCGCGGCTGCGCGCCCGCGCCGTTACGGTGGAGCAACTGCGCCAGGCGCTCGACGCCAACAACCGCAATGACGGCGCGGGCCGGGTGGAGCAGGGCGACGAGAACTGGGTGGTGCGCGTGGAAGGCGGCGTGCGCGGCGTGGAAGACTTGCGCCAGGTGGCCGTTGCCGCGCCGGGCGGGCGCAACGGCATGCCGCTGGTGACGGTGGGCGATGTGGCCACCGTCAGGCTCGGCGTGGCCACGCGTAACGGCGCGGTCAGCAAGGACGGGCGTGGCGAAGCGGTGCAGGGGCTGGTGCTGGCCCTGCGCGGCGCCGATGCCCGCCAGCTGGTCGCCGATGTGCAGGCCAGGCTGGATGCGCTGGCGCCGCAGCTGCCCAAGGGCATGTCCACGCACGTGTTCTACAACCGGGGTGAACTGGTCACGCGTGCCGCCAACACCGTGGTGCGGGCCCTGATCGAGGCCAGCCTGCTGGTGGTGGTGACGCTGTACCTGTTTCTCGGCGGCCTGCGCGCGGCGCTGGTGGTGGCGGCAACCCTGCCGCTGTCGATGCTGGCGACCTTCATGCTGATGCGTTACGTGGGGCTGACCGCCAACCTGATGAGCCTGGGCGGCCTGGCGATTGCGCTGGGCATGCTGGTGGACGCGGCAGTGGTGGTGGTGGAGAACATCGAATCCGCCTTGGCGAAAGCGCACGAACGCAAGTCCGACCCATCGCTGCGCGGCGCGGTGATCCGTCATGCCGTCGCCAGCGTGGCGGTGCCGATGCTTGCCGGGGTGTCGATCATCGCGATCGTGTTCCTGCCGCTGCTGTCGCTGCAAGGCCTGGAGGGCAAGCTGTTCGGCCCGGTGGCGCTGACCATCGTGCTGGCGCTGGCGTCGTCGGTGGCGATCGCGTTCACCGTGGTGCCGGCGCTGGCGTCGCTGCTGCTGCGCACGCATGCGGACGAGTCCCCGTACCTGATGCGCAAGGTGGCACGCGGCTTTGCCCGGCTGCAGGACTGGAGCGCTCGGCATCCGCGCGCGGTCTTTGCCTCGGCTGGCGTGGCGCTGGCCGTGGCGGTGGCGCTCTACCTGTCGGTGGGCAAGACCTTCATGCCTACCATGGACGAGGGCGACATGATCGTGCAGTTGCAGAAGGCGCCGTCGGTTTCGCTGGCCACCTCGGTGGGCCTGGACCTGCGGGTGCAGCAGGCGCTGCTGGCCGAGGTGCCGGAGATCCGCTCGATCGTGGCGCGCTCCGGCTCGGACGATCTCGGCCTCGACCCGATGGGGCTGAATGAGACCGACACCTTCCTCGCGCTGCGGCCAAAGGACCAGTGGCGCGGCAGCAAGGAAGACATCGCCAGCGCCATCCGCCGCGTCATGGAGCGTTTCCCGGGCGTGGTGTATGGCTTCACGCAGCCCATCGAGATGCGCGTCTCGGAGATGCTGACCGGCACGCGCGGCGACGTGGCCATCAAAGTGTTCGGCTCTGATCTCGGCGCCATCGACACGGCGGCGCAGGCCATTGCCGCGCGCGTGCGCAAGATCCCCGGCGCGGCCGAAGTGATCGCGCCCAGCAACGAGGGCGTGCAGTACCTCACGCTTGCGCTGGACCGCGCAGCCGTCGGCCGCGCGGGGCTTTCCGGCGATGCGCTGCAAGCGTTGCTGCGCGCGCAGGTGGAGGGCGAGCGGATCGGCATCGTGCCGGAGGGCACCGTGCGCACGCCGCTGATCCTGCGTGGCAGCGATAGCCTGCGGCAGACGCCCGAGACCTTCACCAGCCTGCAGGTCACAGCGCCGGACGGCACGTCCTGGCCGCTCACCTCGCTGGCACAGGTGCGGCGCGTGGAAGGGCCGGTGCGCATCAACCACGAAGACGGCGGGCGCTTTGCGGTGATCCAGGTCAGCGTGGAAGGACGCGACCTGACCGGCTTCGTGCAGGAGGCACAAACGGCCGTGGCGGGCCTGTCCGGACTGCCCAAGGGATTGCGCGTGGCCTGGGGCGGCCAGTTCGAAAACCAGCAGCGCGCCGCCGCGCGCCTTGCGCTGGTGGTGCCGCTGGCGCTGGGCGCGATCTTCCTGCTGCTGATGCTGACCTTCCGCTCGATCCGCCAGGCAGCGCTCGTCATCGCCAATATTCCGTTCGCGCTGGTGGGCGGCATCGCCGCGCTTCGGGTGGCGGGCGAGTACCTGTCGGTGCCGGCCTCGGTGGGCTTTATCGCGCTGCTGGGCATTGCCGTGCTGAACGGCGTGGTGCTGGTTTCGCATTTCAATACCTTGCTGGAGGAAGGGCTGCCAATGGCCGAGGCGGTGCGCACCGGCGTGCGCGACCGCTTGCGGCCGGTCCTGATGACCGCCTGCATCACGGCGCTGGGGATGATTCCTCTGCTGCTCGCCAGCGGGCCCGGCTCCGAGATCCAGCGCCCGCTGGCCATCGTCGTCTCGGGCGGCCTGGTCAGCTCCACTGCACTGACCTTGCTGCTGTTGCCGCTGTTGTTCGAGCGCTTTGGCGTGGCGCGGCCGCGCGAGGACAAGCAAGGCCGCATGGCACAAGGAGAAGCGCAAGGAGAAGCACAAGGAGAAGAGCAATGAGAGGCGCAATGGGCAAGATGACAGCCGCGGCTGTCATGATCGCTGCCACCGGGATGCCGGGTGCCGTGTGGGCGCAAGCAGCCATGCCGGCGCAGGCCGGCGTGTTGCCGCTTGAGTCCGCTGTGCGCGACGCCGTTGGCCAGTCGCCGGACGTGCAGATGGCCGAGGCTCGCCGCGATGCGGTGCTGGCCCGGGCGGACGGCATCCGTGCCGGCACCGCCGAGGCCGTGGTGCGGGCCATCGGGCAGCGCCGCCAGGTGCGCGAGCCGTCCGACCGGTTTGCCGAAGGGCAACTGGCGCTGGAGCGCCCGCTGCGGCTTTGGGGCAAGGCCGACGCCGATGGCGAGTTGGCCGATGCCACGGCGCAGTCAGGCCAGCTCGCCGTGATGGATGCGCGCCATGAAGTCTCGCGGCAGATCCTGTCGCTGTGGTTCGGGGCGCTGCGCGCGCAACAGGCGCGGCTGGCGGCGCAGGGCAACGACAGCCTGGCGGGCGAGCTGGCGGCCGTGACCGCACGCCGCGTGCAGGCCGGCGATGCGGCGCCCATGGACCATGAGCTCTTGCTGGCTGAACGCGCCCGCACCGCAGCCGCGCTGGCCAGCGCGCGCGCGGCGGAAGCGGCGGCGGCGGCCGAGCTGCGGGCGCGCTTCCCGGGCCTGGGCGTGCCTGGCGGCCTGCCGGCGGATGTGCGCCTGCAGGCGTTGCCGGACGACCCCGCCGATGCGCTGCGCGGCCGCTATGTGGAGGACAGCCACGAGTTTCGCCTCGCCCGGTCGCAGGAGACGCAAGCCCAGCGGCAGGCCCGGCGCACCGACCTGGAGCGCAAACCGGACCCGACCGTGGGCGTGTTCTTCACGGTGGAGCGCGGCGGCGCGGAGCGGATTGCCGGCGTGAGCATCAGCATGCCGCTTGGCTCCGCGCACCGGCGCTCGGCGGCGGTGGCGGCAGCGGCCGACGCGGAGGCGGCCGCCCGTAGCCGGGTGGCGGTGGAGCGCAAGATCGGCGCCGAGTTCGAGGTGCTGTACCGCGGCCTGGAAGGCAAGCGCGCCGCAGCCGTGGCACAGGCCGAAGCGCTCGCGCTGCAGCGCAGCGCCGCGGCACGCACCGGCCGGGCCTACAAGGCGGGGGAAACCGGCCTGAGCGAACTGCTGATGGTCCGGCGTGCCTTGGCCGATACGACGCTGGCCGAGCGTGTGGCCCTGGTCGATGCGCTGGAGGCCGACAGCCGCCTGCGGCTGGACCTGCACCGCATGTGGGACTTCGACGATTGAGCCAGTGGCAGCCCGGGTGCGGTGCGCCCGGGCTGCGGGCGTGCGGCTACCTGTTACCGGCTACCGGCTTGCGCGGCCCCGTTTTGCCGGATGACCGGCATCGGCCGCTTCGCCAGCCACCTGCGCGCTCGCCAGCAGGCCGCGCAGGAACAGCATCAGCATCCGGCCGGTCGGGTCGGCGCTCGTCGTGCCCCGTTGCAGCGCTAGGCCATGGGCGAGCGCCATGAAACCCGCGGCCAGCTCTTCCGGCTGGGCCGGCGGCACGCGGCCCAGATGGCGGAACAGGCGCTCGATCAGGCCGCCGAGTTCGCCGCGATGCGTCTCGCAGACCGCACGGTAAACGCTGGCAAACGACGGGCTGCGATTGGCGTGCATCTGCAGCTCGATCGATAGCATGGCCCAGTCGGCATCCGCATGGAGCGCCGCGGCCCAGGCATCCAGGCCTGCGAGCACCTCTGCGCCGGTGTGCTCCGCCGTGTCGAACACCGCTGCCAGCTGTTTTGCCTCGGCCTCCATATGGCCGCGCAGCAGATCGAGCAGCAGCGCCTCCTTGTCCGGGAAGTTCGAATAGAACGCCCCCTGCGAATACCCCGCTTCCTCCGCGATATCCCGGATCGACGTGCCGCCAAAGCCGCGCTGCATGAACAAACTGCGCGCGGCCTCAAGCAGGCGCTCGCGGGTCTGCGCCTGGCTTTGCTCGCGGCTCAGGCGCTTGCGCGGGGCGGGTTGCTTCGTTGGCGTGGCATTGGGCATGGCATTGGGCGCGGCGAAAGGGGTTGCCGTATCGATTGCATTTGGGATTTCAGCTGCTATCATAACGGATATCAATTGATATCTGAATTTCATATGATCTTCGAAATAAGGGCCTGTCCATGAACTTGCAAACCGCTTTCGTGACCGGTGCCACCGGTCTGCTCGGCAACAATCTTGTCCGCGAACTGCAGGGCCGCGGGGTCACGGTCAAGGCGCTGGTGCGCTCGGCGGAGAAGGCCAGGCAGCAATTCGGCGATCTCGCGGGTGTGGAGTTCGTGGTTGGCGACATGGCCGATGTCAAGGCGTTCGCTCCGGCCATGCACGGCTGCGATGTGGTGTTCCATACCGCCGCGTTCTTCCGCGACAACTACAAGGGCGGCAGTCACTGGGAAACGCTCAGGCGCATCAACGTCGACGGCACGGCCGCCCTGATCGCGCAAGCCTACGCGGCAGGCGTGCGCCGCTTTGTGCAGACCTCGTCCATCGCCGTGCTCCACGGCGCGCCGGGTTCGGTAATCGATGAAACGCATGTGCGCGATCCAGCCGACGCCGACGACTACTATCGCAGCAAGATCCTGGGCGATCGCGCTGTCCTGACTTTCCTCGAGAATGTTCCCGAGATGCATGCCACGTTCGTGCTGCCCGGCTGGATGTGGGGGCCGGGCGATATCGGGCCGACCTCAGCCGGACAAGTCGCGCTCGATACGGCACTGCGCCGATTGCCGGGCCTGGTTCCGGGGAGCTTTTCCGTGGTCGACGCCCGCGATGTCGCGCAGGCCCATATCGCCGCGGCGCTGCGCGGGCGGCGTGGCGAGCGCTATCTCGCGGCGGGCCGGCATATGACCATGCGCGAGCTGATCCCGCTGATCGGACGCACCGCGGGGGTGGCAACGCCCAAGCGCGCGCTGCCCATGCCGTTGTTGTTTGCGCTGGCCAGCGTGCAGGAGATCTACGCCCGGATCACCGGCAAGCCGATCCTGCTCAGCCTTGCAACCGTGCGGCTGATGGTGAAGGAAGCGGACCGGACCCGCTTTAGCCATGCCAAAAGCGAGGGTGAGCTAGGCTTGGGCTTCCGGCCCGTGGATCACACGGTTCGCGATGTCATTGCCTGGTATCGGACGCATGGATGGCTGCCGGCCTCGGCATGAGGGCCGGGGGCGCAAGCTGAACGCCATGGCGGGCGGGCCGGGTGGCGGAGCAGGCCAAGGTCATGCCGATTTTGCATAAGATCCCCCAGCGCCTTGTGGAAGAATGCATGCATTCTTCCAGTGCGCACCCGTACTGCAACCCAGGCCCCGGCGCCCGCCAGCCTTACCCTACCCACCATGAACGAAGAAATCGTCTATCTCAACGGCGAGCTCACGCCCTTGTCCGAAGCCCGCGTCCCCGTGCTGGATCGCGGCTTTATCTTTGGCGATGGCGTGTATGAAGTGGTCCCCATCTATGCCGGCAAGCCGTTCCGGCTGCCGCAGCACCTGGCGCGGCTGGCGCGCAGCCTGGACACCATCGGCATCCCCAACCCGCACACCGATGCGCAGTGGATGGCGCTGATCGACCGCGTGGTGCAGGCCAACGGCCTCGCCGACCAGATGGTGTACATCCAGGTCACGCGCGGCGTGGCCCGGCGCACTCATGCCTTCCCGAAGACGGTGACGCCGACGGTGCTCATCATGACCAACCCGATGTCGCTGCCCACAGCGGCCATGCGCGAGAAGGGCGTGGCCTGCGTGACGGCGCAGGACAAGCGCTGGCTGCACTGCCAGGTGAAATCCACCTCGCTGCTGGGCAATGTGCTGGCGGCGCAGAACGCGGTGGAGAACGACGCCACCGAAACCATCCAGTTCCGCGACGGGATGCTGACCGAGGCCTCCGCGTCCAACGTCTGGGTGGTCAGCAAGGGCCGGGTCTCGGCACCGCCGAAGGACAACCTGATCCTGGAAGGGATCCGCTACGGCTGGATGGAGGAGCTGTGCGCGGCGCTGGATATCTCGCTGGAAGCGCGCCGCATTTCGCAGGACGAGGTGATGGGCGCGGATGAGGTGTTGCTGACATCGGCCAGCAAGGAGATCCTGCCGGTGGTCACCATCGACGGCAAGACCATCGGCGATGGCGCGCCCGGCCCGGTGTTCAAGAAGCTGTACGCCGCATACCAGCAAGCCAAGGCGGCCACGGCGGCGGCGTGATCAACGCCTGAGTTTCCTTCCGGCAGTGCGATCCCGCCGGGCTGACATGATCCGCGCTAGACAGAAATGCGCCCGCATTGCATGCTCTGCGAACGCGGACATTCAACCTGTCGAGAGGAAGCGCAAATGGAACAACCAGCACGCAATCAGATTCCCGCCACCCTGATCCCGGGCGACGGCATCGGCCCGGAAGTGGTGCAAGCCACCGTCAAGGTGCTGGACGCGCTGGGCGCGCCGTTTTCCTGGGATGTGCAGCAGGCTGGCATGGCGGGCATCGAGCAGGGCGGCGATCCGCTGCCGCAGGCCACCCTCGATAGCATCCGCCGCACAGGCCTGGCGCTCAAGGGCCCGCTGACCACGCCGGTGGGCGGGGGCTTCCGTTCTGTCAATGTGCGGCTGCGCGAAGCCTTCAACCTCTTTGCCAACGTACGGCCCGCGCGCACGCTGGTGCCGGGCCGCTTCGAAGATATCGACCTGGTGCTGGTGCGCGAGAACGTGGGCGGCTTCTACGTGGCGCACGATTACTACATCGCCGTGGGCGATGACCCGCATGCTGTGGCCGTGTCCACCGGCACCAATACGCGCGACGCCTGCCGGCGCATCGCGCGTTTTGCGTTCGAATATGCGGTCAAGAACCAGCGCAAGAAGATCACCGTGGTGCACAAGGCCAATATCCTGAAGGCGCTGACCGGCATCTTCCTGGAGGCCGCGCGCGAAGTGGCGCAGGACTACGTGGGCCGCGTGGAGATGGATGATCGCATCGTCGATGCCTGCGCCATGCAGCTCGTGCTCAATCCCTGGCAGTTCGACATGTTGCTCTGTACCAACCTGTTCGGCGACATCCTGTCCGATCAGATCGCCGGCCTTGTCGGCGGGCTGGGCATGGCGCCGGGCGCCAATATCGGCGAGACGGCGGCCATCTTCGAAGCCGTGCACGGCTCCGCGCCGGACATTGCCGGCAAGGGCATCGCCAACCCGATCTCGCTGATGCTGGCCGCCGGCCTGATGCTCGAGCATGTGGGCCGCCAGGACCTGGCGGTGCGGCTGCGCCAGGCGATCGATCTGACGCTCAACCAGGATCAGGTGAAAACCGGCGACCTCAAGGGCTCGGCCTCGACCTTGCAGTTCGCCGAGGCGGTGATCAAGCGGCTGGGGTAAGCGCGCGGCGAACGTCCCGGCCTGCGCCGGGCAGCGGACTGGGAACCCTGCCGTTCCCCACAGCGGCAGGGCGGAGCAACCCCGATAGCCTGAACGCGCCCGCTTGCGTACCATGTCTGCGCCGCAACCGTCACTCCCGACGCGGCCGGCGTTAACCGAGGGCTTGGCATGCAGACATCGGAACCCTACGTCCACTTTCGTCTCGATTCGAATGACGATCACAAGATCGAGGTCCACCGCTGGCAGGGTGGCGCCACGCCGCGTGCCGTGGTCCAGATCGCGCATGGCATGGGCGAGCATGCGCGGCGTTACCGGCCCCTGGCCGACGCACTGGTGCGCGCGGGCTATGTGGTCTACGCCAGCGAGCATCGCGGACACGGCGCCGATGCGGCCGCGCAGGACAAGCTCGGCGACTTCGGCCCGCGCGGCTTTGCCGCGCTGGCGGACGATATGGCCGTGCTCAGCCGGCACGCGCGCTCGCAGCATCCCGGGGTGCCGCTGATCCTGTTTGGCCACAGCATGGGCTCGTTCGCAGCGCAGTGCTACCTGGTTGAGCACAGCGCGCTGCTCGACGGCGTATCGCTGTCGGGCACCACCGCGGTGGACCTGATGCTGGCAGCAGCACAGGCGGGTTTCAAGCTGGAAGACATGAATGCCGGGGTGCCGGATAGCCGCACGCCATTCGACTGGCTCAGCCGCGACCCAGCCCAGGTGGATGCGTATATCGCCGATCCGTTGTGCGGGTTCACCGTGACGCCGGCTTCGCGCGCCTCGATGTTTACCGAGTGCGCGCGTCTGGCCGAGCCGGATACGCTGCGCCGCATCCGTGCGGCGTTGCCGATGTACCTGTTCACCGGCGACTCCGATCCGGTCAACAATCACCTGGCATGGTTCGAGCCGCTGGTCAGCCGCTACCGCGCGGCAGGGCAGGCCGACGTGTCGTCCCACGTGTTCGGCGGGGCGCGGCATGAGACGTTGAACGAGACCAACCGCGAGGAAGTGGTCGCGGTGTTCGTCGCGTGGATCGAGCGGGTGGTGGCCAGCCGCTGAAATGCCGATTCGCTGGTTCGCTGCTTTGCCGACGGCGCTAGGCTAGCAGCCGCGCCTCGGTCAGCGCCTGCAACGCGCCGAGGGTCATGCCCTCGGCCATGGCCTCCACCAGCAAGCCGTCGGGCGTCACGCGCATCACCGCCAGGTCGGTATAGATGCGGCTGACCACGCCGCTTGCCGTCAACGGCAGCGTGCAGCGGTGCAACAGGCGCGGGCGAGCGTCGCGCGTGGTGTGTTCCATCAGCACCCAGACCTCGCGCGCGCCGAAGGCCAGCTCCATGGCGCCGCCCACGGCGGGCGGCGTGTTCGGGTCGCCGCGGCTCCAGTTGGCCAGGTCGCCGTTCTCCGCCACTTCGTAGGCACCAAGGATGGCGAGGTCCAGGTGGCCGCCGCGCATCATCGCGAAGCTCAGTGCGGAATCGAAGATGGCCGCGCCAGGCTGCAGCGTCACCGGCTGCTTGCTGGCATTGATCAGGTCCGGGTTCTCGTGGCCCAGTGGCGGGCGTGGCCCGAGATGCAGGATGCCGTTCTCGCTATGCAGGAAGACCTCGCGCTCCCGCGGGAGCATGTCGCCGACCAGCGTCGGCAGGCCGATGCCCAGGTTGACGTAGGCACCCGGCCGGATGTCCTGCGCCGCGTGCCGGGCGATCTGTTCCCTGTTCCATCGCTTCATGGCTGGCTCCCGGCTTGCTGTTTGCAGGCGTTAGCGGTGACGACGCGGTGGACAAAGATGCCGGGCGTCACGATCTGTTCGGGATTCATCGCGCCGGCCTCGACCATCGCCTCCACCTCCGCCACCACCACGCGCGCCGCCGTGGCCATGATGGGGTTGAAGTTGCGGCCCGCCAGGTGATAGTCCAGGTTGCCAAGGCGATCCGCATGACGTCCGCGAATCAGCGCAAAGTCCGCATGCAGCGGCAGCTCCAGCACGTGCAGCACACCGTTGATCTCCCGCGTGTCCTTGCCTTGGGCAAGGATCGTCCCGGCAGTGATGGGGCAGTAGAACCCGCCCAGCCCGGCTCCGGCGCAACGAATGCGCTCTACCAGCGTGCCCTGCGCCACCAGTTCCAGCTCGACCTCGCCGCGCCGGTAAGCATCGCGGAAGGCCGTGGCGCCCGCTGTCAGCGGGTAGGAGCAGACCAGCTTGCGCATGCGCCCGGCTTCAATCAGGCTCGCCACGCCTTCGCCGTCGTAGCCGGCGTTGTTGGAGATCACCGTGAGATCCCGCGCGCCATGCGCCAGCACCGCTGCGATCAGGCCGTCGGGCAGGCCCGCGCTGCCGAAGCCGCCCACCATCACGGTGGCGCCGTCGCGCAGGTCGGCGATGGCCTCTGCGCAGCTTGCTACCCGTTTGTTGACCAATCCCATGCCCGACTTGCTCCCGATGCGTGCCGCGGCGTCGCCGCCGCCAAGTCGAGCATCATGCGGCGCAGACTTCGATAGGTTCAAGTGCGTAAAGCTTAATTATTGATAAGCTGTACTTATATTGAAAACGGGCCATCGCGATGAACCTCGAACTCCGACACTACCGATACTTTGCCGCGCTGGCCGAAGAGCTGCACTTTGGCCGCGCGGCAGAGCGCCTGGGCATATCGCAGCCGGCGCTGAGCCAGCAGTTCCGGTGGATCGAGCAAGAAGCGGGCGCGCCGCTGCTCTCGCGCAGCAAGCGCCGGATTGCGCTGACCGATGTGGGTGCGGTTTTTTACGAGGAAGCGATGGGTGTGCTGCGCCAGGTCCAGCATGCCGGGCTGGTCACGGCCAGCGCCAGCCGGGGTGATGTCGGCGGCGCTGCCATCGGGTATGTGGCGTCGGCCGCGCTGTCAGGATTATTGCCACGGCTCGTCTATCGTTTTCGCCAGGATCATCCGGCCGTGCGACTCGTCATGCGGGAGATGGACATGCCGGCCCAGCTCGAAGCGGTGGCACGCGGCGAACTCGATATCGGCTTTATCCGGCCACCGTTGCGGTCCCTGCCAGAAGGGCTGGCCTTGTTCGACATCGCGTCCGAGGCCGTCGTGGTGGCCCTGCACGCCACCCATGCGCTGGCTGGCCGCGCTCGCGTCGACGTAGCCACGCTGCGCGACGAGACCTTTATCTGCACGCATACCGAGCACGGTACCGGCTTCTACGCCATCACGCTCGCCATCTGTGGCAATGCTGGCTTCCAGCCGCGCGTGGAGGCTTTGTCGACCCAGATGGCCACCATCATCAGCATGGTGGCGGCCGGGTTTGGCGTGGCGCTGATCCCCGCCTCGATGTGCGCGTTTGCCCCGCCCGACGTGGTATTCAAGCCGCTGGCCCGCAACGACGTGGCGTCGCAACTGGCCGTGGTCCATCGCAAGAACGAGCGCTCACCTGCGGTGCTGAGGCTGATCGAGCGCTGCCGCGAGGCGAAGGGGGCAGAGCGGCCGCCAGAGTAGATCGTGCGGCAAGCCTTATAGCCTTATGCCTGTCCGCATCTGCCGCGCCACCGCCGCCGCTTATTTCTTGAAGCGCGTTGCTTCCGCTTGCGTGACAGCGCCCGCATCGGCGCCGTTGAGGTCTACTCGCGCAGCGCCTTCCGTGAGGCACGCCTTGTAACGGGTGCCACGGCACCAGGTCTTGATGGCTTCACGCAACTCAGCCTCTTGCAAGCCCAGTTCGCTAGCGTAGCCAAGCAGATCGTCAAAGATGCCGACTTTCAGTGCTTTCTTCGGTGCAGGGCTCTTAGGGAAGGCGAGGGGGAAGCGCTTTTGAAGCCGCCCGATGTTCCGTACAACAGGATCCACCGGTTTCGACTGGGCCGCTTGCGCGGGCGGGCGGGCGCGTGTGGGCTTGGCCGCCGGCTTGGGTTTGGCCTGTTGCGCCAGCTGCGCTTTTAGCGCAGCAAGTTGTTCGAATCCCATAGTGTTCTGTTGTGAAGAGGTGAGGAGTGAACGCGAATTTTAGCGGAAGCCGGTCAGCCCCGAGGTTTGATGCTTGATTGTGCGCCTTGAAGCTCTTTTTGCGTGCCGACTGAATTTTTCAGAAAAGACTTGCCAGCACCGTGCCGACAGCTTAGTATTCGCCCCCTTCCGCAGTACAACGCTCAGCTGCAAGGCAGACGGGCGAAGGTTGCGGGGGATGGCAGGAAAGGTGGGAAGAGCGCGTAGCGAATCCAGCCTGAGCAAGAAAAGATTAAAAAAGTATTGATGAAACGCAGATAATTCTTTATAGTCTTGTTTCTCCGCTGCAGCAAACGCAGCGACGCGGTAAGCAAAGCGAATCGCGGAAAGTTCTTTAACAAACAAACAACCGATAAGTGTGGGCGCTTGATAGCGGATGCGGAAGACTTCGGTCTTTTAGCTTAC
>NZ_JBXASU010000050.1:0-55380 GCF_058809705.1 Cupriavidus sp. MPR-AND1C
CCACCACCCCCTCCAACGCCAGCCCCACCGCAGCCTGCGCATGCAAAGCCGTGGTATCGAACACCGGCAGCGCCACGTCATCCTGCCCGATCAGCAGCGCGATCTCGGTGCAGCCCAGAATCACCCCGCCCACGCCCTGCGCCTGCAAGCTGCCGATGATGCGCCGGTACACATCGCGCGAGGCGTCGCGCACGATGCCGTGGCATAGCTCGTCGTAAATGATCGCGTGGACCAGCGCGCGGTCGGCGGCGTCCGGGACCACGACTTCGATGCCGTGCTTGTCCTGCATGCGGCCGCGATAGAAGTCCTGCTCCATGGTGAAGGCCGTGCCAAGCAAGCCCACGCGCGGGATGGCGGCGGCGCGCAATGCTTGCGCGGTGGGATCGACGATGTGGAGAAAGGGAATGTCGAGCGCGGCTTCCAGGACGGGGGCCACCCGGTGCATGGTGTTGGTGCAGAGCAGCACGAAATCCGCGCCGGCGGCCTGTACCTGCAGGGCGGCTTGCCGCATGGCTTCGCCGAGTTCGTCCCAGCGTTGCGCGTGCTGCAGTGCCTTGATCTGCTCGAAGCTGACCGTGACCATGACGCTGCGCGCGTTGTGGTGGCCGCCGAGACGTTGTTTCATGTCCTGGTTGATCAGGCGGTAGTACTCGGCCGAGGATTCCCAGCTCATGCCGCCGATCAGTCCGATCGTCTTCATCTTGACCTTCCTTGCGCACCGGCGCCGTCGAATCAGGTCAATGTAGCAGCAGGCGCCGCCCCGCCCCATGCACACTGCGGCGGGTTCCGACCGGGCCAGCGCAGGCGCGCATGCCTGACGCGGCCTGGCATGCACGACAAATCAGGGCAAAGCGCTCCGGATCAACAGGTTGATGCGCTCCGGCTGCTCGTGGATGACCCAGTGGGTGCCATCCGGAATGCGTTCCAGCCGCATGTCCGGGATGAACTTGTCCAGGCCATCCAGCAGGCTCTTGGGCAGCGCGGTGTCGCGCTCGCCCCAGACCACCAGCGTTGGCACGCGCACGGTGAAGGCGGCGGGATCGAGCCTGGAGATATCGGGAGGCGTCTCGCCAGGGCCCGGCGGATGCATGGGCGACGCGCGGTAATAGTTCACACCGCCAGTCAGCGGGTGAGAGCCGCCGGCGCCGGGCTGCGACCAGGCCGCGTGGTATTTCTCGCGGGTCTCGCCGGTAAACCAGGGCGCGGGCTGCTTGCCCTGCCCATTCAGGAAGCCCTCGAGCTTGGCGAAGCCGTCCGCCGCCAGCGCTTGTTCCGATCCCGGCTCGCGCAGCCAGTTCATGTAGGCCGACGCGGCTTGCTGCTGGGGATCGCTGGTCAGCGCCTTGGCAAACACATAGGGATGCGGCGAATTGATGATGACCAGCCGCTCCACCATCTGCGGAAACTGGATGGCGAGGTTCCAGCAGATTGCCCCGCCCCAGTCGTGCGCCACCACCACGCAACGCGAGTAGCCCAGCGCGTTGATGAACTGGACCAGGTCCTCGACGATGTGGCGGGGACGGTAGGCCTCGACTTGCGCGGGCTTGCTGGAGAGGTTGAAGCCGCGCAGGTCCGGCGCCACGGCGAAGTGGGTCTTGCCGAACTCGGCCAGCTGGGCTTCCCACTCGTACCAGAACTCGGGAAAGCCATGCACGAACAACACCAGCGGCTTGCCGCGCTCGCCGGCGCTGGCGTAGTGCAGGCGCGTGCCATTGGGCAAGGTGGCGTACTGCAGATGGCGAATGACTGCAGGTTTGGTCATGAATTCCTCCCTTGCCGCAATGGCTGTCTCTGGCTGTCTGTGGCTGTCTCTGGTGGACTTGCTGCTGGCCGCACCTGGCGGCTCCCCCTCGGTTATCCGCGCAAGGCGGCGATGAGCCCGGCGCGCACTTCCGGCTTGTCGGCGAACGGGTCGCTTGGGTTGCGTTGGCCAATGATATCTTCGAAGCGCTGCCGCACGGGATCCAGTTGCTGCGGATGCGAGTAAATATAGAAGCCGTTGTCGCGGATGGCGTCGAAAGTAAGTTGTGCCACTTCGGCGGCCGTGACCTTGCCCGAACTGACCGCTTTGTCCGACATGGCTTGCGACACCAGTTGCGAGCGCGTGGGCGGAGCGTCATTGGCCAGCCCGGCCGGCCGGTTGCGGCCCGATTGCGTGATGCCGGTCGGCACGAAATACGGGCACAGCACCGAGCAGCGCACCTGCTCGCTGACCAGGCTGAGATCCTGGTACAGCGATTCGGACAGGGAAACCACGGCGTGCTTGGAGACGTTGTAGACGCCCATCGCGGGCGGGCTGAGCAAGCCGGCCATGGAGGCCGTATTGACGATATGGCCTTCGAACGACGGGTCCTTGGCCGCGGCCGCGAGCATCAGCGGGGTAAAGATGCGCACACCGTGGATCACGCCAAAGAGGTTGACGCCCAGCACCCACTCCCAGTCGCGCTCGGTGTTTTCCCACATCAGGCCGCCCGCGCCCACGCCGGCGTTGTTGAACAGCAGGTTGACCTGGCCAAAGGTGGCGATGGCGGCATCGGCCAGCGCCTGCACCTGCTCGGCCTTGGACACATCCACGCGCACGCCGATCACCGGCACGCCTTGCGCCTTGAACTCCGCCACGGTGGCATCCAGCGCGTCCTCCTGCACGTCGGCCAGCACCAGCTTCATGCCGAGTCCCGCACCCAGCTTGGCGAATTCCTTGCCGAAGCCCGATGCACCGCCGGTGATCACAGCCACCTTGCCTTGGAATTGCTTCATGTTGTCTGCCTCTCGTTGCTTTCGTTGTGATGGGATTGCCTTGCCGCGCGGGTCTTAGCCCGCGTGCTGCACTTGATAGCCTTGGCGCGGGAAATGCACGTTGACCGCGCCTGCACGCGGGTCCTGGCGGCGCAAGGTGGCACGGTGGGCGTCCAGCGCCACCAGCACGCCGGCCACGGGATCGCGCGCGTAGTCCGTTGGCGTCACGGTGACCGCATCGCCCGCTTCGAAGCCGCTGCCGGCAGCCACCCCGCCAGGCAACGCTGCCGGATCGGCGTACCGTGCCACCTCCAGCGCCGACGCCGCGCTGACCACCCGCACCGTGCCATGGCCAAAGGCCTTCATGCGCGCATACCAGGCTTGCACCGCCGGATACGCATCCAGCAGCCTGGCCAGCTCGCTGGCGCGCTGGATGAACCAGACATTGTGGTACAGCGAAAAATCCGCCACCGACAGCTCGGCCCCGGCCACATGCGCCACGCCTGCATTAAATTGCTGCTCGAGCCGCCCGAAGGTTTCCTGCAGCATGGCGATGGCCTCGGGCAGCGGCATGCGCAGCGCATTGGTATCGCCACGCATGGCCTTGCGATCTGCCGAGAAAGCCTGCATTTGCGCCGGCGTGAGGTGGCCCAGCATGCTTTGCGCGCCGGCCGGCTGGAACAGGTAGGTGACGGCGGCGGTAAACAGCGCGGTATCGATCCAGCCAGCGACCAGGCGCGTGGTGGCGGCTTGCGCGGCAGGATAGAGCGGGCACGCGGGCGCCGCGCTGTCGATCACCTCGCAGATCAACGCGGTGTCGCAATAGATGTCGGCCCCCACCTGCAGGATCGGGGTGCGGCGGTAGCCGCCGGTCAGCGCCACCACGTCTGGCTTGGGCATGATGGGCGGGATTTCCACCGCTTGCCACGCTAGGCCCTTCGCGCCCATCAGCAGGCGGATCTTCTCGGAGAACGGCGACGTTGCGTACTGGTGAAGGATAAGGTCTGCCATGGTGTCGGAATCGCTTGTGTTGCCAGTCTGAAGCCAATCTATCGCCAATCTATAACCAGATTGAACTCAGGCTGAAATTTCTCTTATGCCTGCTGCCGGTGCGTCGGGCGGATGCCGCCACGGCTATCAGCAAGGCGCGTGCCTGTTATTGCTCGATCTCTTCTGTCACGCCGTCGTGCTGCCACGCTCTCACGCTCTCAACCGCACTACCGCCCCGTTTGCTTCAGCGCCTTGAGCGCCATGTTCTCGACCAGGCGCGGCGCCAGCAGCTTAAGCCACAGCCCAAGCCGGCCCTTGCCGGTCATCACCAGTTCGCGCTTGCGCGCGGCCATGGCTGCCAGCATCTGGCGCGCGCATTCCTGCGCGCTCATGGCCCCCTCCTCGCGCAGCCGGCTCTCGCCCAGTGGGCGGCCGTCGGGGCCGAAGCCATTGATGCGCGTATCGGTCGCCACCACGCCGGGGAACACCACGCACACATCCACGCCGGAGCCGCGCAGCTCGGCCCGCAGCGCCTCGCAGAATCCCGCCAGCGCGAACTTGCTGGCCGAGTAGGCGGTACGGCCCGGCACGCCGATCTTGCCAGCCAGGCTGGACACCGCCACCATCAGGCCGCCGCGCTCCCGCAGGTGCGGCAGCGCCTCGCGCGTGCACCACATGGCGCCGAAGTAGTTCACGCGCATGACCTGCTCGTAGTAGCTGTAGTCCGATACCTGTTCGAAGTAGCCGTGGGCGGACACGCCGGCATTGTTGACCAGCACGTCGAGCCCGCCATACTGCGCCACCACCGTGGCCACCAGCCGCCGGCAGTCAAACTCGTCGGACACGTCGACGCGCCACACGCCGACGTCGGCGGCCGGGTGCTGGCGGCGGATGCGCTCCGCCAGCGCCTGCAGCAGGTCCACACGGCGCGCCGCCAGCGCAAGCCGTGCACCCTGGCGCGCCAGCAGCAGGGCCAGTTCGGCGCCAATGCCGTCGGACGCGCCGGTGATCAGCACGACCTTGCCAGTGAATGGAGCAAAGGCGGCCATGACTTCAATCCAGCAGGTCGGGCTGTTCCTTGACGATGCGGGCATACAGCGGCTGGAACTGGAACCAGCCCGCCTGCGCAGTGCCAACGATCGAGTACGCCTGGCGCGCTGCGGCGTCGGAGATCACCTTCAGCGGCGCATTGGTGCGCGCGGCGGCGGCCTCGGCCAGCAACTGCACCTGGCATGAGCGCTCCATGGTGATGAACCACCAGGCGGCTTCGTCCACCGTCTTGCCCACCGTCAGCAGGCCATGGTTCTGCAGGATCGCGGCCTTGTTGCTGCCCAGCGCGTTGGCGATGCGCTGGCCTTCGTCCAACTCCACCACCACGCCGCCGAAATCGTCATAGAGGGCATGGTCGTTGTAGAAGGCGCACACGTCCTGCGTCAGCGGGTCGAGCGTGCGGCCCAGCGTGGACCAGGCACGGCCATAGGTGCTATGCGAGTGCGCGGCGGCGACCGCGTCTTCACGGGTCTGGTGCACGCGCGAATGGATGGCGAAGGCCGCGGCGTTGACCGGGTAATCGCCCTCCACCACGTCGCCATGGTGATCGCAGCGGATCAGGTTGGACACCTTGACCTGGCTGAAATGCACGCCGAACGGGTTGACCCAGAACGTATCCGGGAACTCGGGATCGCGCGCGGTGATGTGGCCGGCCACGCCCTCGTCAAAGCCGAACTTGGAAAACAGCCGGAAGGCCGCGGCCAGCCGCTGCTTGCGGTGCAGGCGCTCCTCTGCCGGTGTATCGAACTTCGGCGGGCGCGGCAGTACGCGGTACTTGGCCTTGACCGCTTCGGACAGGCCGGCGGCCATTTCGTCCTGGTCGGCCTGGGGCCTGGTGCTTTGTGCAGGGGCATTCATGGGGAATCTCCTTGTTTGACCGCTGCCGCGCGCAGGCATCGAGGCGGCGCGCGGCAACTACGGACTTAAACCAGCTTGACCAGTTGCTTGCCGAAATTCTTGCCCTTGAGCAGGCCCATGAAGGCTTCCGGCGCGCTCGCCAGGCCTTGCGCGACGCTCTCGCGGAACTTGAGCTTGCCTTGCGCCACCGCGGTGCCCAGCTCTTGCAGCGCTTGCGGCCACACGTCCATGTGCTCGGACACGATAAAGCCTTCCACGGTCAGGCGCGACACCAGGATCAGCTGCGGGTTCTTCAGCGGCATCGGCTGGCCATCGTAGCCGGCGATCATGCCGCAGATGGCGATGCGCCCAAAGGCGTTCATGCGGGCCAGCACGGTGTCGAGGATCTCGCCGCCGACGTTCTCGAAGTAGCCATCCACGCCGTCCGGGGTGGCTTCCTTGAACATCGTGTACAGCGCCTTGCTGTCCTTGGCCGCCTTGTAGTCAACACAGGCATCGAAGCCGAGTTCATTGACCACGTAGTCGCACTTGTCCTTGCCGCCGGCAAAGCCGACCACGCGGCAGCCCTGGAGCTTGGCCAGCTGGCCCACCACGCTGCCGACCGCGCCGGAGGCCGCGCTCACCACGATGGTCTTGCCGGCCTTCGGCTGGATGATCTTGTTCAGGCCATACCAGGCCGTGACGCCGGGCATGCCGACCGAGCCGAGGTAGGCCGACAGCGGAATATGGGTGGTATCGACCTTCTGGATGCCGATGCCATTGGTGACGCCCATTTCCTGCCAGCCGAACATGCCGACCACCTTGTCGCCGACTGCGTACTTGGGATTCTTCGTCGCCACGATCTCGCCAACCGTGCCGCCGATCATCACGTCGCCCAGCGGCTGCGGGGTAGCGTACGACTTGCCTTCGTTCATGCGGCCGCGCATATACGGATCGAGCGACAGGAAATGATTGCGGACCAGCACCTCGCCTTCGCCGATCTCGGGCACAGGCACCTCTTCCAGGCGGAAGTTGTCAGGGGTCACGGCGCCAGTGGGACGCGATGCCAGGACGATGCGCTTGTAGGTGTTCGACATGATGGCTTCCTTACAGTGAAATGGACAAGGACACTCGCCCTTTGTCGCTCGTTGTCGTTCGTTGTGGGTAGTTGCCAGCTAGCTGGTCAGCTTGCCGGCTTGTTTGGTTATTTCATCAATGACAGCGCCAGTGCCCGATACGCGCGATGCGTGACGGGGTCGTTGGCGCCGTTGGCGGCGATGGGATGCGAGGCGTAGCGCACGATGGTGAGCTCCGCCTTGGGATCGACGTAGATACGCTGGCCGTGGATGCCGCGCGCCTCGAACACGCCGTGGTCGTCGTTCGAGACCCACCACATCGAGCGGTAGCTCCAGCCGGGCAAGGTGGCATAGCCAGCCTTGGCAAACTTGCCGGGATCGCCGCCGCGGCGGATGTCCGCCACCACTGCGGCCGGGATGACCTGCTGGCCATTGAAGCGGCCGCCGTTGCGCATGGTCTCGCCAAAGCGGGCCAGGTCGCGCAGCGTAGTGTTCAGGCCGCCGCCACCGGACTCGCTGCCGATGCTGTCCACCATGAAGTAGGCATCGTTCTCCGCGCCCATTTTTTGCCAGACGCGCTCGGAGAGCAGCCTGGCCAGCGACTGCCCGGACACGCGCTTGACGATCCAGGCCAGGACTTCGGCATTGACCGTCTTGTAGGCGAAGACCTGGTCATGCTCGCCGTCCTTCTTCAAGGTGGCCAGGAATTCGTAGAACGTCCTGGGTCCGGCATAGCCGGGCTCGAGCGGCATCATGCCGCCGGCGCGGCTGTAGTCCCAGATCTCGGCCTTGGGATCGGCGTAATTCTCCGAGTACTTGACGCCCACCGTCATGTCCATGACTTCGCGCACGGTCGCATCGCCGTAGGCGGTGCCCGCCATCTCCGGCAGGTAGCGCGTAACGGGCGCGGCGGGGTCCAGCTTGCCGTCCGCCACCAGCATGGCGGCCAGCGTGCCGACGAAGGACTTGGTGACCGACATGGCGATGTGCGGCGTATGGTCGTCCAGCGCGCCGAAGTACTTCTCATAGACGATCCGGCCCTTGTGCATCACCAGGATGCCGTCGGTATAGGTCAGGCCGAGCATGTCGCTGAACGTGCGGCGGGTGCCGTCGGCATCGGTAAACGGCACGCCACCGATATCGCGCTCGGCACGCGGCAGTGCCGAAACCGGGCCGCGCCCGTGCCAGACCGAGGCCGTCGGGACCAGTTCGCGGATATGCGAAAAGCTCCAGCGCGTGCGCGGAAAGCCGTTGCTGGCAGGGGTGAAGCTGATGACCTTGGCGGCTGCGGGAGGAAAGCCCTGCATCCAGCCCGCCGCAACGGGATCGGTGGCGGCCGCGTCCGGGAACACCGGCGCGGCAGGCGCCGCAACCGGCGCGCCGGCCGAAGGAACAGGTGCATTCTGGGCTTGGCCCGGCTGATACATGGCAAGGGCTCCTGCGCCGAAGGCGGCGAGCACGGTCAGTTTCAATCGCCGCGTGGCGACAATCCGTTCAAACAGCATCTTGTCTCCTTTTTTTTGTTTTACAGCTGCTGCGCGCCGCCGGCTCTGGCGGCCCTGCCGGTCTTATGGCTGATATCCCTTCTCCGTCCCGCGGCCTCAGCCGTCCGCGCCGGTATCCGAAGCGCCGCTTGCCGCCCGCTGCGGCGGCACGCGCTTGACGAACTTGAACGTGCCCGACCCGCGCGACACGGTCTTGCCATCGGCGTCGACGATCTCCGCCTCGCAAAAAGCCATGGTGCTGGTACGGTGCACGCACAGGCCGCGGGCGATGAGCTTGCCGCGGCCGGGCGCCATGAAACTGGTCTTCATCTCGATGGTCACCACCCCGCGGCCATCGGGATCGGCGCCGCGACCGGCGATGGCCATGGCCACGTCGAGCAGCGTCATCAGCACGCCGCCATGGGCCATGTCCCAGCTGTTCTGGTGACGCGTTTCCAGCGCCAGTTCGATCTCGCTGCCCTCCTTGTCCATGCGGGTGCATTGCACGCCGAGATCGGCAAGGAAAGGAATCTTGAGGGGAAATCCGTTGGTTTTGGTCATGATTGCTAGTGTGGCGAAGACGATACGGCTGGCCGGCCGGCGCGGCGGAACGCCCCGCCCCGCATGAGCCAACCGCATTGGAGCATGGACTTTATACCGCGCTCACGCCGCCATCCACCGCCAGCACCTGGCCGGTGATGTGCTTGCCGGCGGCGCTGGCAAACAGCAGCGCCGCGCCCTTCAGGTCTTCGTCGTCACCCAGCCGGTGCAGCGGTACCGATGCGCACATGGCCTCCACCCCAAGGCGGTCCAGCGAGCCCTGCGTCATCTTGGAGGGGAAGAAGCCCGGCGCCAGCGCGTTCACCGTGATATTGTGCTCGCCCCACTCGGCCGCCAGCGTGCGGGTGAAGTTCACCACCGCGCCCTTGGAGGTGTTGTAGGCAATGGTTTCCATCGATCCCGGCGGGTTGCCCGCCAGGCCGGCGATGGAGGCCACGTTGATGATGCGGCCATAGCGGCGCGGAATCATCGACAGCTTGCCGATGCGCTGCGACAGCAGGAACACGCCGCGGATATTCAGGTTCATCACCTTGTCCCACGCTTCTACCGGGTGATCTTCGGCAGGCGCGCCCCACGTGGCGCCGGCATTGTTGACCAGGATGTCGATATGGCCCAGCTTGGCCAGGGCCTCGTCGGCCAGACGCACGATATCCGCATCGCGCGCGCCGTCGGCGGCGATCCACTCGGCATCGATGCCCAGCGCCTTGAGGTGGGCTTGCGCCGCTTGCAGCTCATCGGCCTTGCGCGCCGACAGCACGATGCGCGCGCCCTGCTCGCCAAGCGCTTCGGCGATCTGCAGGCCAAGCCCGCGCGAGCCGCCGGTGATCAGTGCCGTCTTGCCCGTCAGGTCGAACAATTGCTGGATGGTGTTCATGGTGTCTCCCGATTGGTTTTGACGCGCGCAGCAAGGTGCGCGCGCTCGATGATCTTGTGCCGGGCGCCGGTCAGAACCAGGCGTCCTGCATATCCAGCGTGGTGCGGTCCAGCGACGCCAGCAGGTCGAGCTGCGGGCCCACCTTGGGCAACTCCCAGCGGAAGAAATACGCCGCTGCCGCCAGCTTGCCGCGATAGAAGTCCTGGTCCTCCTGGCTCCTGGCGCCAGCAAGCGCGGCCTGCGCCACCAGTTCCTGCTCCAGCCACGTCCACGACAGCACGACATGACCGAAGGCCTCCAGGTAGACCGAGGCGTTGGCCAGCGTCACCGTGGCGTCGCCCGCCGCCCACAACGCCTGCGTGACTTGCGCCACGCGCTTGACGGCGGCGCCCAGCGCCTTGGCGTGGCTACCCAGCTCGGCATCGCCGCTGGCCAGGGCGCGGCCGATGGTGGCCTGGATCTCTTCGCCCAGCACGTTGAAGGCCGCGCCGTCCTTCATCACCACCTTGCGGCCCAGCAGGTCCAGGCCCTGGATGCCGTGCGTGCCTTCATGGATCGGGTTGAGGCGGTTGTCGCGGTAGAACTGCTCGACGTTGTATTCGCGGGTGTAGCCGTAGCCGCCATGCACCTGGATGGCCAGGTTGTTGGCTTCCAGGCACCACTGCGACGGCCAGCTCTTGGCGATGGGCGTGAGGATATCGAGCAGCAGTGCCAGGCGTTCATGCTCCGCACCCTCCGCCGCACGCTCCTGGTCCACCAGTTGCGCGCAATACAGGTTGAGCGCCAGGCCGCCTTCCACATAGCTCTTCTGCGCCAGCAGCATGCGGCGGATGTCCGCATGCTCGACCAGCCGCACCTGCGGGCTGGCCGGATCCTTGCCCCCAGGGCCGATCGGGCGGCCTTGCGGGCGGTTGCGCGCGTAGTCGACCGAGTGCAGGTAGCCGGTATAGCCCAGCATGACTGCGCCCAGGCCAACGCCGATGCGGGCCTCGTTCATCATATGGAACATGCAGGCCAGGCCCTTGTGCGCCTCGCCCACCAGGTAACCAATGGCACCCGCCTTGCCGCCCGGTTTGTACTTCATGCCTTCGCCGAAGTTCAGCAGGCAGTTGGTGGTGCCGCGATAGCCCATCTTGTGGTTCAGACCGGCCAGCACCACGTCGTTGTGCTCCCCCAGGCTGCCGTCTGCGTTGACCAGGTACTTCGGCACGATAAACAGCGAGATGCCCTTCACGCCCGGGATCAGCTTGCCGTCCGGGCCGGGGATCTTGGCCAGCACGAGGTGGACGATATTGTCGGAGAGCTCATGCTCGCCGGCCGAAATCCACATCTTGTTGCCGCGCAGGCGGTATTGCTGGCCGAGCGGCGATTCGCCCTCATAGTCGGCGCGCGTGGTGATGTCCGACAGCGACGAGCCGGCCTGCGGCTCGGACAGGCACATGGTGCCGAAAAAGCGGCCTTCCATTTCCGGCTTGACGAAGGTCTCCACCTGCGCCGGCGTGCCGTGCGTGAGCAGCAGGTTGGCGTTGCCGATGGTCAGGAAGGGGTAGGAACTGGTGCCGACGTTGGCGCCCTTGAAGTAGGCAAAGCCGGCCTTCTCCACCACCACGGGCAGTTGCATGCCGCCGATGTCGTAGTCCTGCCCGGCGGCCATCAGGCCAGCCTCGCAGAAGGCCTTCAGCGCAGTCTTGACCTCGGGGATGATGCTGACGGTCTCGCCGTCGAAATGCGGCTCTTGCTGGTCGTTCTTCTTGTTATGCGGCGCGAACAGGTCGGCGGCGATCTTCTCGCAGGTATCGAGCGCGGCGTCGAAGGTCTCGCGGGAATGGTCGGCGTAGCGCGGAATGCGGGTCAGCCCCTCGACCTTGAGCCATTCGTACAGCACGAAGTTCAGGTCACGGCGGGAAAGGATCAGCGACATGGCAGGAAACGGCTCCCAGACTGAAAGGGAAATTCAAAGATGCGCGACCCGGCGGCGGCTGCATCAACTGCAAGCCTCGCGGCGGGGATCGTCGCTGTCTCCACAACGGCACGCTCTCGTGGCGCACCGCGAATTCTGTATCTCTAAATGGCGCGGGGAAAGAAAAAGGCGCTCGCGCGCCCGTCTCTTTCCTGCCGTGCTCAGCTACCTTCGCCCAGGCGGGCGATCAGCGTGTCGCCGATCGCCGGACGCAGGTAGTTGATCTTGTACTCGGAGGTCGCCACCGGCGCGGCCAGATCGGCGCCGACCATCACCGAGAAGGGCTGGCTGGCCAGCACCTCCCGGCCATGGGCCAGCATCGGGTCGGCGGAATCGCTCACGGTACCGGGCCGCCTCAGAAGACTTCGAACAGTCCGGCAGCACCCTGGCCGCCGCCGATGCACATGGTCACCACCACGTACTTCGCGCCACGGCGCTTGCCTTCGATCAGCGCATGGCCGACCAGGCGGGCACCCGACACGCCATAGGGATGGCCCACCGCGATGGCGCCGCCATTGACGTTCAGGCGGTCCATGGGGATGCCCAGGGTGTCGGCGCAGTACAGCACCTGCACGGCGAAGGCTTCGTTCAGCTCCCACAGGCCGATGTCGGCCACCGTCAGGCCAGCCTTCTTCAGCAGCTTGGGCACCGCGAACACCGGGCCGATGCCCATTTCGTCAGGCTCGCAGCCGGCCACGGCAAAGCCGCGGAACGCGCCCAGCGGCTGCAGGCCGCGGGCCTCGGCCACCTTCGAATCCATGACCACGACCGCCGAAGCACCGTCGGAGAACTGCGATGCATTGCCTGCCGAGACCACGCCGCCGGGCATGGCGGTGCGGATCTTCGACACGGCTTCCAGCGTGGTATCGCCGCGGATGCCTTCGTCGGCCGAGACCGTGACTTCCTTGGTCATCAGCTGGCCGGTCGCCTTGTCGGCCACGCCGGCGAGCACCGTGATCGGCACGATTTCATCGTTGAACTTGCCGGCTTCCAGGGCGGCGAAGGCGCGCTGCTGGCTGCGCACGCCGTATTCGTCCTGGCGCTCGCGCGAGATGTTGTAGCGCTTGGCCACGTTCTCGGCGGTTTGCAGCATGTTCCAGTAGATTTCCGGCTTGTTCTTGGTCAGCCAGTTTTCCTGGATCATGTGGCGGTTCATTTCCTGCTGCACGCAGGAGATGCTCTCCACGCCGCCGGCCACGAAGATGTCGCCTTCATCGGCGATCACGCGTTGCGCGGCCATGGCGATGGTTTGCAGGCCGGACGAGCAGAAACGGTTCACGGTGGCGCCGGGCACGGTAACCGGGCAGCCCGCGCGCAGCGCGATCTGGCGCGCGATATTGGCGCCGGTGGCGCCTTCCGGGTTGGCACAGCCCATCAGCACGTCTTCCACTTCGCCGGCGTCGATCTTGGCGCGCGCAATGGCGTGCTGGACCGCATGGCCGCCCAGGGTCGCGCCGTGGGTCATGTTGAAAGCACCCTTCCAGCTCTTGGCCAGGCCGGTACGTGCGGTGGAAACGATGACTGCCTCTTTCATGTCTTGCTCCTCGGTATCTCTGGTATCTGGTGACCTGCGGCGTGCGTTCACGTCCGGCAGTGTCATGCAATATGTCGTTGGCTGGGTTCAGCCGTGTCAGCTTGGCTTGGCTTGGCGATTCTTCGGGTTCAGGACAACAGCGCGGCCGATTGCATGCGTCGCACGCCCGCGGCTTCCAGGTCTTGCCGCGCACGCGCCAGTGACCCGTCGAGGTCGATGGCGCGGCAGGCATCCTCGACCACGACGGCCTCGAACCCCGCCGCGCGGGCATCCAGCGCGCTCCAGGCAACGCAGTAATCCGTTGCCAGTCCCACGCAAAACACCCGGCGCACGCCACGCTCGCGCAGATAGCCCGCGAGCCCCGTCGGGGTAGCGCGGTCGGCCTCCATGAAGGCCGAGTAGCTATCCACCTCGCGGTGATGGCCCTTGCGGATCACCATCTGCGCATGCTGCACTTCCAGCCCGGCATGCAACGCCGCGCCGTGGGTGCCCTGCACGCAATGCGTGGGCCACAGGACTTGCTGGCCATAGGGCAACGCCACGGTCTGGAACGGCTGCGTGCCGGCATGGTTGGCGGCAAACGAAACGTGATCGGCGGGATGCCAGTCCTGGGTCAGCACCACTCGTGCAAACGCCGTCGCGAGACGGTTGATCACAGGGACGACTTCATCGCCATGCGCCACGGCAAGCGCGCCGCCCGGCATGAAGTCGTTCTGCACGTCGATGACCAGCAGGCAATCTTCGGGGCCGTATTGCTTGGCCATGCCGCTACTCCTCGCTTGGTGACCGGTTTGCGATCCGTGATGAGAACCCCGCGCGGCCTGACTGCGCCGCGCGAAATCGCCTTGGCTGTGCTTAGCCGTTGAAGCCCTTGCCCTCGGCCGCCAGCTTGACCAGCAGCGGGGCTGCTTGCCAGGCTTCGCCGTGGTAGCCCTTGGCATAACGCGCCATCGACTGCGCCACATTGAACAGGCCAACCTGGTCCGCGTACAGCATCGGGCCACCGCGGAACAGCGGGAAACCGTAGCCGGTCAGGTAGACCATGTCGATATCCGAGGCCTTGGAGGCAATGCCTTCCTCCAGGATCTTGGCGCCTTCGTTGACCAGCGCGAACACCAGGCGCTCGACGATTTCCTCATCGGAGATCTTGCGGCGGGTGATGCCCAGGTCCTTGGAATGCTGCACGATCATGTCGTTGACCTGCTGGTTCGGGTACGGCTTGCGGTCGCCCGCCTTGTAGTCGTACCAGCCCGCGCCGGTCTTCTGGCCATAGCGGCCCAGTTCGCACAGCAGGTCGGCGGTCTTGGAGTACTGGATTTCCGGCTTGTCGATCGCGCGGCGCTTGCGGATCGCCCAGCCGATGTCGTTGCCGGCCAGGTCGCCCATGCGGAACGGGCCCATGGCAAAGCCGAACTTCTCGATGGCCTTGTCCACCTGCTCCGGCAGCGCGCCTTCGTCCAGCAGGTAGCCAGCCTGGCGGCTGTACTGCTCGATCATGCGGTTGCCGATAAAGCCGTCGCACACGCCCGATACCACGGCGGTCTTCTTGATCTTCTTGGCGAGCTGCATGACGGTTGCCAGCACGTCCTTGCCGGTCTTTTCGCCGCGCACCACTTCCAGCAGCTTCATCACGTTGGCCGGGCTGAAGAAGTGCATGCCGACCACGTCTTGCGGACGTTTGGTGAAGGAGGCGATCTTGTTGACGTCCAGCGTGGAGGTGTTCGAAGCCAGGATCGCGCCCTGCTTCATCACTTCATCCAGCTTCTTGAAGACGATTTCCTTGACGCCCATTTCCTCGAACACGGCCTCGATGACCATGTCCGCGTCCTTGATCTCGTCATAGGACAGCGTGGTGGTCAGCAGGCCCATGCGCTGCTCGACCTTCTCTTGCGTGAGCTTGCCCTTCTTGGCGCTGTTTTCGTAATTCTTGCGGATCGTGGCCACGCCGCGGTCCAGCGCTTCCTGCTTGGTTTCCAGCATGATCACCGGCACGCCGGCGTTCAGGAAGTTCATGGTGATGCCGCCGCCCATGGTGCCGGCGCCAATCACGGCGACCCGCTCGATCTTGCGGGTTGCCGTGCCTTCCGGCACGTCAGGAATCTTGCTGGCAGCGCGTTCGCCAAAGAAGGCGTGGCGCAGCGCGCGCGATTCCGGCGTGGTGATCAGGTACATGAAGCCTTCGCGCTCGGCCTTCAGGCCAGCTTCGAACGGCTTGAGCGAGGCGGCCACGGCATCCACGCACTTCAGCGGCGCCGGGAAGTTCTTGGCAACGGCTGCCACGGTATTGCGCGAGAAAGCGATAAAGCCTTCCGCGTTCTCGTGCTTGACCTTCAGGTCGCGGACCTTGGGATACGGGCCGGGGTTGGCCGCCGCCGTCTTGGCAAAAGCCACGGCCGCGGGCAGCACGTCACCGTCGACGATCTCGTCGAACAGCTTGGTGCCGGCGAATTTCTCGCTGGGGATGGCGTTGCCCGACACGATCATGTTCAGGGCGGCTTCCAGGCCGATCACGCGCGGCAGGCGCTGCGTGCCGCCGGCGCCGGGCAGCAGGCCCAGCTTCACTTCCGGCAGGGCGATCTGCGCGCCCTTCGAAGCCACGCGGTAGTTACAACCCAGCGCCAGTTCCAGGCCACCGCCCATGGCGACGGAATGGATCGCCGCCACAACGGGCTTGCTCGAACCTTCCACGACCTTGATCACCGAGTGCAGCGTCGGCTCCTGGGTGGCCTTGGGCGTATTGAATTCACGGATGTCGGCGCCGCCCGAGAAGGCTTTGCCAGCGCCGGTAATGACGATGGCCTTGACGGCCGCATCGTCCAGCGCACGGGTCATGCCTTCGACGATGCCAAGCCGGGTGCTCAGACCCAGGCCATTGACGGGGGGATTGTCGAGCGTGATGACGGCAACGCCGTCCTGAACCTGATACTGCGCTGTCATGCTGGTTCCTTTGGTAACTAGAACTAGAAGTTGTCTCGGGATTCGAATTCTCGAATTATGTTTTTCCGCGGGGCCCCAAACCACCGCCCGGCCACCGGGGAAGGACCCTCGGCCGGTGCCCACCCTATCGCGAGCGGATCAAGCATACACAAAATAGCACGGTCGTTCAATTTCATTTTGGGGCTTCGCTGGCACTCCCATGCGCCTCGTTCATGGCGGATCTCGCCGGCGTGCATTCAGGCTGCCAAAAGGTTGCCAAAGGCCACCAAAACACTAGGGTAAGCCCGGAGTTTCATGGCCCATGCAGCACATTACCCCACCCCTGAAGATTACCTCTAGTCACAGTAGGCGACTTTCCTGACATAAACTGCCCCAACCCTCGGATTTACCCGCATAACCCGGTAAACTCGCGCCCTTTGCCCGCACGGGCGCCCCACAAGGCGTCGCCCGCGCCGAAGCCGCGGCCCCGCCCGCCGAAGTCCCAGTGACCCTGATGTCTTCCCATTCCCATCCCCATCCTCACCAGCACCCCGTCGTCGAGCACGACGACCTGCAGCGCAAGCTCAAGGCCCGCCACCTGACCATGATCGCCATCGGTGGCGCGGTCGGCACCGGGCTGTTCGTGGCCTCCGGCGCGTCGATCTCCCAGGCGGGACCCGGTGGCGCACTGCTGATGTACTGCCTGATCGGCCTGATGGTGTACTGCCTGATGACCAGCCTGGGCGAGCTCGCCGTGCATATGCCAGTGGCCGGCTCTTTCGTCACCTACAGCGCGCTGTACGTAGAAGAAGGCTTTGGCTTCGCGCTTGGCTGGAGTTACTGGTTCAGCCTCGCAGTCACGATTGCCGTGGAGCTGGCGGCGGCGCAACTAGTGATGCAGTACTGGTTTCCGCACGTCTCCGGCGTAGTGTGGAGCGCAGGATTCCTGCTGCTGATGTTTGGCCTCAATGCCTTTTCGGTACGCGGCTTCGGTGAGGCCGAGTACTGGTTCGCGCTGATCAAGGTGGCCACGATCCTGATCTTCCTGGCGGCAGGCCTGATGATGATCTTCGGCATCATGCAGGGCGGCCCGCAGTCCGGCTGGCACAACTTCACGCTGGGCGATGCGCCCTTCGTTGGCGGCATCCCCGCCATGTTCGGCGTGGCCATGATTGCCGGGTTCTCCTTCCAGGGCACGGAAACGGTCGGTGTGGCCGCCGGCGAAGCCGCCGACCCGGCACGCACCATTCCGCGCGCCATCCGCCAGACCTTCTGGCGCATCCTGCTGTTCTACGTGCTGGCGATCCTGATCATTGGCGTGCTGATCCCCTACACCGATCCCAGCCTGCTGCGCAACGACGTCACCGACATCGGCGTCAGCCCCTTCGCGCTGGTGTTCCGCCACGCTGGCCTGGCCTTCGCCGCCGGCCTGATGAATGCCGTAGTGCTGACCGCCCTGCTCTCCGCCGGCACCTCCAGCATGTACGCCTCCACCCGGATCCTTTACGGGCTGGCGGTCAGCGGGCGGGCGCCGCGCGCGCTGGCGCGGCTCTCGGCCAACGGCGTGCCCTACGTCGCGCTGTTCGCCACCACCGCCGTCGGCGCCCTGTGCTTCCTCAGCTCGCTGTTTGGCGACAAGGCGGTCTACCTGTGGCTGCTGAACACGTCCGGCATGACTGGCTTTATCGCCTGGCTGGGTATCGCCATTAGCCACTACCGCTTTCGCCGGGGGCTGGTGCACCAGGGCTACAAGCCGTCCGACCTGGCTTACCGCTCGCCGCTCTACCCGTTTGGCCCCCTCTTTGCCATCGTGCTGTGCGTGGTGATCGTGCTCGGCCAGAACTACCAGGCCTTCTCCGACGTGCGCGGGCGCTGGCTGGAGATTGTCGGCACCTATATCGGCGTGCCGCTGTTCCTGGTTCTCTGGCTTGGCTATCGGCTGGTCAAGAAGACGCGGCTGATCGACTATGAAGATATGCCGTTCAACTGCAAGCGGGCAGCGGAGGCAGGACCGGCTGCAGCTTCACTGCCCAGGCACTCAGCGGGCTAGCCACGCGCGCCGCGTTGGGGGCTGGGATTGCAACGGCGTGCGAATGCCGGTGCCAGGCGGGCCAGCGGCTAGACGCACTAAAACCCACCCCTCTCTAGATGTGTCGCTTGATCGCCTTGAGAGGGGGCTTGCAAGAGCATGCCCGGCATTCTCATAAGCAAATTGCTTTTCCGTGCGATCAAGCCATGCGCGCCGGGGAAGGTATCGCTGGTGCGACCGGTTCGCCGTGACCGGCGGCCACATCGACGCAGAGCGGGTCGAACTCTTCCTCGGTACCCAGCTCCCCTTCCCATTTGGCAACGACGGCAGTGGCAATGCTATTGCCCAGGACATTGGTCGCCGTGCGGCCCATATCCAGGAACTGATCGATTCCCATCACCAGCAACAGGCCGGCCTCCGGCAAGCCGAACATCGGCAAGATGGCGGCCACCACCACCAGCGAGCCGCGCGGGACCGCGGCCATGCCCTTGCTGCTGACCATCAGGATCAGCAGCATGGTGATCTGGTGCCCGAGCGACATATGGATATCGAAGGCCTGCGCGATAAAGACCGCCGCGAACGCCTGATACACCATGGAACCGTCGAGGTTGAAGGAGTATCCCAGCGGCAGGACAAAGCCGACCAGGCGCTTGTTCACCCCGAAGCGCTGCAGCCGCTCGATCATCTTCGGGTAAGCCGCCTCGCTGCTGGCGGTGGAAAAGGCAATCATCATGGGTTCGCGGATACCCTTTGCCAGATCGAACATGCGCCCCTTGAGAACCACATATCCCGCGATAAAGAGCACGGCCCACAGGGTAAGCAAAGCGAGATAGAACGCGCCAATGAACTTGCCATAGGTCACCAGTACGTCAAGGCCCTGCACGGTGATGGCCGCGGCAAGCGCCGCAAAGATGCCGGCCGGCGCGAACAACATCACCGCATTCGTGACGCGCAGCATCACGTGCATCAGTTCGTCGACGGACCGCTTCAGGAATTGGCCCGAGCTGCCGGTCGTCTTGCCCAGCGCAATGCCGAAGAAAAGCGAAAAGATCAGGATCTGCATGATCTCGTTGGTCGCCATGGCCTCGAAGAGGCTCTTCGGGAAAATATGCGTGACGAACTCTTTCAGGTTGAGCGCGCTGGTCTTGAGATTCGTGCTTGCGCCAGCGTCCGGCAGGACCATGTTCAGGTTGACACCGGGTTGCGCCAGGTTCACGAACAGCAGTCCGATGCTGAGCGACACGAGTGACGCGAGGATGAACCATGTCAAGGCCTTGGCGCCGATGCGGCCAATCGTCTTGGTGTCGTCCATGCTCGCGATGCCCGAGACCAGGGTCGCAAACACGAGCGGGGCGATGATCATCTTGATCATGCGCAGGAAAATCTCGGTGATGATCGAGAAATTCCCGGCAATCGTCTTGGCAGCTGCCGCGTCTGCCGCCATGCGGTGACAGGCATAGCCGACGATGACACCCAGGACCATGCTGAGCATGATCCTGCGGGTAAGTCTGTTAGTGGTTTTCAAAGCTTCGCCTCCTGGCCAGTTTCCAATATCGACGCGCAGTGCATTCCGCCCATGTCGATAAGACAGATTATCCAACACTAGACAAAACGTCAACACGATGAAAACCCGGAGTGTTTCGGCAAGCCGAGCGCACAGCGCCGGTGGCAAGCGCATGCCTCCTGGCAACGGCAGCAAAGCGGAAACAATGGAGGGGATGGCCAGAGCGAGGCCAGGCAAGCAATGGCGATACCGGGGGGGATTCCCGGTGAAGGCAAACGCCATCGCGCGCGGCCTGATGGACAGGCGCACGCGGATGGCGATCGGCAGGAATGGCGCCCCCGGCATCATGCCGACGGCGCCACGCGGCATGGCCGGGCGGTGCCATGCGCACCGCCCGGCCCGCGCGCGGAACGGGTCAATCAGCCAGCAAGCAACGCCGCGAACCGGTCGATATCGATGTTCCCGCCGCTGATGAGGACACCCACGCGCTTGCCTTGCAGTTCGGCCTTCATGGCACGCACAGCGGCAAAGCCGAGGCAGCCGGTGGGTTCCACCACCAGCTTCATGCGCGACGCGAAAAAGCGCATGCAGTCGACCAGCTCGTCGTCGGTCGCGGTAACGATGTCATCGACATCGCGGCGAATGATCTCGAACGTGTAGTTGCCAAGGTGCTGCGTCTGCGCGCCGTCGGCGATGGTCTTGGGGGTCTCGATATGCACGATCGAGCCAGTGCGAAACGACTGCTGGCCGTCGTTGCCAGCGGCAGGCTCCACGCCATAGATCTTGCATTGGGGAGACAGCGCCCGCGCGGACAACGCGGACCCGGAAAGCAGCCCGCCGCCGCCAAGGCAGACGAACAGGGCATCGAGTTCGCCGGTTTCCTCGAACAACTCCTTGGCCGCGGTACCCTGCCCGGCGATGACATCCGGGTGGTCATACGGCGGGATCAGGGTCAGGCCATGTTCCTCGGCCAGCTTCCGGCCGATGGCCTCGCGATCTTCCGTATAGCGGTCATAGATGACCACCTTGGCGCCGTAGCCCCGGGTCGCGGCCACCTTGGCGGCCGGCGCATCATGGGGCATTACGATCGTTGCAGGGATGCCGAGAATCGACGCCGCCAGCGCAATACCTTGCGCGTGATTGCCCGACGAGTAAGCCACCACCCCCGCCCGCCTCTGGCGCTCGTCGAACTTCGAGACCGCATTGAAGGCGCCACGAAACTTGAAGGCGCCCATGCGCTGCAGGTTCTCGCACTTGAAGAAGAGCTCCGCGCCCACGTCCTTGTCCGCGGTGCGCGAGCGCATGACGGGGGTGCGGTGCGCGTATCCCTCAATCCGCGCAGCGGCGGCTGACACATCATCAAAGGTCGGTAGATTCAGCATGGTCGTAAGTCTCGTTTGAGTAAAAAGGCTACCAGGGCCAGTGGATGCTGGTGCCAGCTTGCGCGGTGGCGGCTCGCCGCTGGAGCAGGCGCGCCACCGTCAGGTCCTGCAACGCCAGGCCTGTCATATCGAAGACGGTGATGTCGGTGTCGTGGCGCTCAACTTGCACCTTGCCGCCCAGCACGTCGCCGATTTCCGTGCAAGGCGTGTCCGGCGCCCACTGCGTCTCGCCAATCTGGCGGGCCTGGACCCGATCGTCGACGAACAGCCGCGTGCGCGCCAGCAGGCCGTCGGGCAACTCGCGCTTGCCGCGCGTGTCCGCGCCCACGCAGTTCAGGTGCGTGCCTGGCTGCACGGCTTGCAGGTCGAACAGCGCACCGCCGCCAGGCGTAGCCGTGATCACTACGTCGCTGCCCGCCACCGCCGCATTGCGATCGGGGGCATGGGAGATCTCACAGCGCTCGGCAAAGGCGCGCTCGAACGCCGCGTCATGCTGGCCCGTCACCGTAACGTATTGAACCTGCTTGAGTGAGGGCAGCAGCGCCAGGGCAAACGTCAACTGAATCCGCGCCTGCACGCCCGTGCCGAACAGGCACAGGCGCTCGCTGTCCTGGCGTGCCAGCCACTGAAGCCCCAGGCCGCCGGCGGCACCGGTGCGCATCGTGGTGACGGCGTTGCCATCGATCATGCACACTGGCCGCCCGGTTGCCGGATCGATCAGCATGATCGTGGCCTGATGCGGCTCGCCGCCCACCTCGCGGTTGGCCGGCCAGAATCCGGCCGCCTTGAAACCCAGCAAGCCTTGCGACTGGACGTCGCCGGACTTGATGCCGAACACGCCACCGGTCGCCAGCGGCTCCCGAACCAGCGGAAAGACACGGCCCTCTCCCTCGCTATGCAGGGCAAAGGCTTCGCTCACCGCCTCCATGGCATCCGCCGGCTGCAGCAGTGACTCGACCTGGTTCTTGTCGAGCAGGAGCAAACGCGCTTCACTTCGCATAGCTATACACCGTAGCCCGCGACACGCCGAGATGCAGCGCCACGATTTCCATGGCGCGGCGCACCTCCATGAACCCCGCCTCCTTGAGCTCGCGCAGCAACGCACGCCTGTCTTCGGCCTTGAGGGATCGCGGCGTGGTGGCCAGCCGCGCGGCAAACTGGTCGATGCGGGCCCGGATGGCATCCGCGCCGGCCGGGTCGAGCGACTCCTTCATCGCCGCGCCGGCGTCCACGCTGCCGAACTGGCCCAACACGTTCTGCAAGCTGCGGAACAGCGTCAGGTCGACGTTCATGCACAGGGCTGCCACATAGCCCCCGGTCGAATCCTTGATGCCGATCGACGTGCTCTTGGCCTGCCGCCCGTCGGCGAACTGATTCGCATAATTGGCAATCACCTGCGGATACTCGGGGTCGGCGATCCGGGCAAGCCCCAGCTCGGTTGCGGGGTCTCCCACCTGGCGGCCCGACAGGTTGTTATGGATGGCGAGAATGGCGTGCTTGGGGTCCAGCAGATCGTGAACAACCACCTCGCAAAAGGGCGCGAAGGTCTCGCTCAAACCTTGAGCCACCTGCTTGAGTTGCTCGAGCAGCGCTTGCTGCTCGGGCGTGCGTTCTGGTGCGCGTTTTTTCATATGGACAGGTTATCCAAATGTAGACAATTCGTCAACACCAGGTTTGATACCAGGTTTGATCACAGCACTGACTGGGAAAAACCATGTCGTACCAAGAGAAAACCATGATCAGCGCGTGCGGCCATTGTCAGACCGAGACACTTGACTGTCACGCGAGCGTCACACCTTCATCACGCCACCGTCACGTGGCCCATGCATCGTAGCGGTCTTTCTACACCATTCTTCTCCTACATGCGCATCCTCCCGTCCGCGACCGTCGTTGCCGTTATCGCCGTCACCGCTGCGGCCTGGGCTCTGCCCGCCGCGGCCCAGGCCACAGCCCCTGCCGCGTACCCCGCCACCCTCGCCGGCCACGCCATCCTGCCCGCGCAGAGCTATATCGCCGCGCCCAAGGACGCGCCGCAGGACCTGCAGGAGAGCGGCAAGTTCACCACCGGCGCGCGCGTGGAAAAGATCGGCGCGGTGGAAGGCCAGTCGAACAACCGGCCGACGGGTGTGTCGCTGCCCTTCAAGGGCCAGCCGCTGCAAGGCCATTCCGGCATCAAGCACATGGCGGACGGCAGCTTCTGGGTGCTGACCGACAATGGCGCCGGCAGCAAGGCGAACTCGCCGGACTTCATGCTCTACCTGAATCACTACAAGGTGGACTTCAAGAGCGGCAAGCTCCATCGCCTGGGCACTGTGTTCCTGCACGATCCGGACAAGAAGGTGCCCTTCCGCGTCGTCCACGAAGGCACCAGGCAACGCTACCTGACCGGTGCGGACTTCGACACGGAAAGCTTCCAGTTCGCCGGCGGCGCGCTGTGGATCGGCGACGAGTTCGGGCCCTTCCTGATCAAGGCCGACCTGCAAGGCAAGGTGCTGGCCGTGTACGACACGCTGGTCGACGCAAAGGTTGTCCGCTCGCCGGACCATCCCGCCGTGACCACGCCGGGCGTGCCGGGCGGCGCTGTGGACTTCCAGGTCAAGCGCTCCAAGGGCTTCGAAGGCATGGCCTCGTCGCCGGACGGCAGCAAGCTCTACGCGCTGCTGGAAGGCCCCGTGTGGAACGCCGAAGCCAAGGATTTTGAGCGTATCGGCGGCAAGGAAGCCCTGCGGGTGCTGGAGTTCGACACCCAGGCCGGCAAGTGGACGGGCCGCTCTTGGAAGTACCCGCTGGAAGCCAATGGCAACGCCATCGGCGACTTCAACATGATCGACGCCAGCACCGGCCTCATCATCGAGCGCGACAACGGCGAAGGCACGGCCGACAAAGCCTGCCCCGAAGGCCAGAAGCGCAACGACTGCTTCGCGGATATCGCCAAATTCAAGCGCATCTACAAGATCGAACTGAGCGACGCCAACGCGGGCGGCGCGGTGCGCAAGATCGGCTACATCGACCTGCTCAATATCGCCGACCCCGACAAGCTGGCCCGCAAGCCGCTCAACGAAGGCGTGCTCAAGTTCCCGTTCTTCACCATCGAGAACGTGGATGTGGTCGACCCGACCCATATCGTGGTCGGCAACGACAACAACCTGCCCTTCTCCAGCAGCCGCGAGCCTAACAAGGCCGACGACAATGAACTGGTGCTGCTTGAGGTCGGTGAGTTCCTGAGGGCGAAGTAATTGGCCTCAGGGCAGTGCCGGCGCACGAGCCGGCATGGATGGGTGTCCCGGGCTAGCGAGGACACCCATCCGGCCTACACTTCCAGCCATTCCTTGCGAATGGCGGCATTGGCCTTCAGGTCTCCTGGCGTGCCCTCGAACACAATGTGCCCGTGCCCCATCACATAGACCCGCTGCGAAATATCGAGCGCGATAGCCAGCTTCTGCTCGATCAGCAGCACCGACACGCCACGCTCCTTCAGGACCTTCAGGTAATCGCCCACCAGCGCGACGATCATCGGGGCCAGCCCTTCGGTAGGCTCGTCGATCAGCACCAGGTCGGGGTCGCCCATCAGGGTGCGGCACAGCGTGAGCATCTGCTGCTCGCCGCCGGAGAGCACGCCGGCTGACGTATTCTCGCGCTCCTTCAGGCGCGGGAACATGTTGTACATGTCCTGCACCGTCCAGCGAGGCTTGGACTGGCGCGGATTGCGCTTCTCCCCGAGTTGCAGGTTCTGGCGTACCGTCAGCGTGGGAAAGATATCGCGGTTCTCCGGCACGTAGCCCACGCCCAGGTGGGCGATCTCGAAGGTGCGCCGCCCGAGGATCTCTTCGTCGCGAAAGCGCACCGAGCCCTCCGCCTTGACCATGCCGAGGATAGCCTTGGCCATGGTCGAGCGCCCCACGCCGTTGCGGCCCAGCAGCGCAACGATCTCGCCTTCGTCGATATGCGCGTCGACGCCGTGGAGGATATGGCTTTTTCCGTAGTAGGCGTGCAGGCCCTGCACGTCCAGCATGCGCTTGCCCATCAGTGCGCTCCCTCAGTAGCAGGTTCGTCCAGGGTCGTGCCCAGGTAGGCTTCCTTGACCTTGCGGTTGGCGCGGATGGCCTCGGGCGTGTCGGTGGCGATGACCTCGCCGTAGACCAGCACCGAGATCCGGTCGGCCAGCCCGAACACCACGCTCATGTCGTGCTCCACCATCACCAGGGTCTTGCCCACGGTGACGCGGCGGATCAGTTCCACCGCATGGTCGGACTCCGAGCGGCTCATGCCGGCCGTGGGCTCGTCCAGCAGGATCACCTCGGCGCCACCGGCGATGGTGATGCCGATCTCCAGCGCGCGCTGTTCCGCATAGGTCAGCAGGCTGGCCTGGGTGCTATGGCGGTGCTGCAGGCCGATCAGCTCCAGCACTTCGTCCGCCCGCTCGCGCGCGTCGCGCAGCTCGGACAGGCGATGCCAGAACGAGTACTTGTAGCCCAATGACCAGAGCACCGCGCAGCGCAGGTTTTCGAACACCGACAAGCGGTGAAAGATATTGGTGATCTGGAAGCTGCGCGACAGCCCCATGCGATTGATCACGAATGGCTGCAGCCCGCCGATCTCCTGGCCGTTCAGCCTGACCGTGCCCGAACTCGGCGCGAAGCGCCCCGAGATCAGGTTGAAGGTGGTCGATTTACCCGCGCCGTTGGGGCCGATCAACGCATGCCGCTCCCCCTTGGGGATGCTCAGGTTGACGCCCCGGATGATCTCGGTCTGGCCGAATTTCTTGCGTACGTCGTTCAGTTCCAGTGCGGCGCTCATGCCGTGCCTCCCGCCATCTCGGCCTGTACCTTGTCCCATGTGGCGCGCACCCGCGCGCGCGCGGCGCGGCAAGCCAGCAGGCCGGCCACCCACAACGCTGCGGCCACCAGCCACGGCTTCACCGTCGCGGCGTCAAAGCCGATGCGCAACAGCGACATCTCGGTCCCGTTGGCGCTGTCCACCTGCACCTTGTAGACCAGCTCCACGGTGAGGATCACCGCGGCGAGCAGCACCAGCCCGGCAGCCGCGGCGCGGCCGTAGTCGGGCAACATGGCGCGCAGCTTGCCGCGCGCGAGCAGCGGCACCTGCATCATCAGCAAGCTGGCGATGCCGCCCGGCACGAACATGACCATCAGCACGAAAAACAGGCCAAGGTACAGCAGCCAGGCCTTGGTCAGGTCCGACAGCGCCACCGCGAACAGGATGAACACCACCGCGCCGATCACCGGCCCGAAGAACACGCCCGCACCGCCAATGAAGGCGGCCAGCAGCACCCCGCCGGAGCGCACCGCGCTGACGTTCTCGGCCGACACGATCTCGAAGTTGATCGCCGACAGCGCCCCCGAGATGCCGGCGAAGAATGCCGACAGGATCAGCACCAGGTAGCGCACGCGCTGCGTGTTGTAGCCGATGAATTCCACCCGCTCCGGGTTGTCGCGCACCGCGTTGGCAATGCGGCCGAGCGGCGTCTGGGTCCAGGCGTACATGGCCACCATCGACAGCAGGCACCACACGGCGATCAGGTAATACACCTGACGCCCGGGGCCGTAGGTGATGCCGAACACGGGATCGCCCACCATGCGGTTGGTGGAGATACCGCCCTCGCCGCCAAAGAAATCCGGAAACATCAGCGAGCTGGCAAATACCATTTCCCCGATGCCCATGGTGATCATCGCAAAGGTGGTGCCGGACTTCTTGGTGGTGACATAGCCGAACAGCACGCCGAAGAAGGCGCCGGCCAGGCCGCCAACCACCGGCAGCAGCGAAACCGGCAGCCACACCTTGCCCGCCCCCACCATATTGAGCACGTGGATGGCGATGAACGCGCCCAGGCCCGCGTACACCGCATGGCCAAACGACAGCATCCCGGTCTGCCCGAGCAGCATGTTGTAGGACAGCGCGAAAATTATCATGATGCCCATCTGGGACATCAGCGTGATGGCGAACCCGCCGGTGAAGAACAGCGGCATCACCAGCATCAGGGCCGCGGTCAGGCCCCAGATCGCCCAGCGTGCCAGGTTCATCGGGCGGTAGCGCATGGTGCTGCCGGTCACAACCGTCTCGCGGCGTTGTTGCATTGTCGTCTCCATGCTCATGCTATCAACCCTCCCTGGTGCCCATCAAACCACGCGGGCGGAAGATCAGCATCACCACCAGCAACAGATACGGCAGTACCGGGGCAACCTGCGCCACCGTGAGCTTCCATAGCGAGGACAGCGGCGTGCTGTCGGTAACCTGCAGGCCGATCGAGCCCAGCAGGCCAGCCAGCGAGGCGTCAAGCGTGACGGCAAAGGTTTGCAGCACGCCAATCAGCAGCGAGGCAATGAACGCCCCCACTAGAGACCCCATGCCGCCCACCACCGCCACCACGAAGATGATCGACCCCACCGCCGCCGCCATCGACGGCTCGGTGATAAAGGCATTGCCGCCGATCACGCCGGCCAGTCCCGCCAGCGCGGCGCCACCTCCGAACACCATCATGAACACGCGCGGCACATTATGGCCAAGCGCCTCGACCATTTCCGGATGCGTCAGCGCGGCCTGGATCACCAGCCCGATGCGGGTGCGGGTGAGCACCAGGTAGATCGCCACCAGCATGGCCAGCGACACCAGCATCATGAAGGCGCGGTACTTGGGGAACGACGAGGTGAATACGGTAAACAGCGGCCCGTCCAGCTCTGCCGGGATACGGTAGGGTACGGCGGCAAGGCCCCATACCAGCTTCACGCCTTCCTCGATCAGGTAAGCCAGGCCGAAGGTAAACAGCAGTTCTGCCACGTGCCCGTACTTGTGCACGGTGCGCAGCCCGAAGCGCTCCACCAGCGCGCCGGCGCCGGCCACCAGCAGCGGCGCGAAGATCAGCGCGGGCCAGAAGCCGATCTTGCTGGCAATGGTGTAGGCAAAGTACGCGCCCAGCATATAGAAGCTGGCGTGCGCGAAGTTCAGCACGCCCATCATGCTGAAGATCAGCGTAAGCCCGGAAGAGAGCATGAACAGCAACAGCCCGTAGCTGACGCCGTTCAACAGGGAAATGACGAAGAATTCCACAACTTATCCTTCATTCTGACGCTCGTGGCCAGTTGGCGGCCACCGATCGGCCGGCCGGAGAACGGGCGCGCACGGGTGAGCGCCGCCCACCCGAACGCGGCATGCAACGCGCCGGGCCGGCCGAAGTATGCAGGATCGGGGGGCGCGCCGGAACTGGCCGCGCCACCCGCCGCGCGCAGGCTTAGCCCGGGCGCTTCATCTGGCAGGAAGTCGGCTGCGCTGCCACGTACTGGTCCATCAGCGCATCGGTCTTCCAGCCAAAGCCGGTGTTTTCCTGATCGAACTTGACCTCCTTGCCGTCAACCTTGGTCCAGGTAGCCACCACCAGCGATTGCTGGGCCTGGTGGTCCGAGCCGCGCATCTCCACCGTGCCGTTCAGGCTCTCGGCCTTGATGCCTTCGAGCGCCTTGGCCACCTTGACCGGATCCGTCGACTTGATGTCCGTAAACGCCTTGCCCAGCATGGCGATGCCGGTATACGCGGCCATCACGTAGAAGTCATCGTTGTACTTCTTCTTGAAGCCTTCGATGATATCGCCGCCCTTGAAGCCCTTGTTGTTGGGGTTGTAGTAGCCGACGTACTTGACATGCCCGGCTTCCGACGCACCCATGGCGGTCGGCACGCCGGTGGTGCCGGCGTAGTAGGTGTAGTAGTTGGTGGCCAGGCCCGCGTCCTTGCCGGCCTTGATCAGCAGCGCCAGGTCGCTGCCCCAGTTGCCGGTGATCACCGTGTCGGCCCCGGAGGCCTTGATCTTGGCCGCGTACGGGGCAAAGTCCTTGACCTGTGCCAGCGGGTGCAGGTCTTCGCCGACGATCTGGATGTCCGGGCGCTTGCGTTTCAGGTATTCCTTGGCGGCGCGCGCCACCTGGTGGCCGAAGGAGTAGTTCTGGTTGATCAGGTAGACCTTCTTGACGCCGGGATCCTTGGCCAGGTAAGTGGTCAGCGCCTCCATCTTCATGTCGGAGTTCGCGTCCAGGCGGAAGTGCCAGTAGTTGCACTTGCCGTTGGTCATGTCCGGGTCCACCGCGGCGTAGTTCAGGTAGATGATCTCCTTGCCCGGATTGCGCTCATTGTGCTTGGCCACCGCGTCTTCCAGCGCCAGGCCCACGGAGGAGCCGTTGCCCTGCACGATATAGCGGATGCCCTGGTCCACCGCCTGCTTGAGGATGGTCAGGCTTTCCTGTGGCGAGAGCTTGTTGTCAAAGCCGACCACTTCGAACTTGTTCCCGCCGCCCCAGTTCTTCTGGTTGGCGATGTCCGCGACGAACTGCCAGCTCTTCAGCTGGTTCTGCCCCACCGGCGCCATCAGGCCGGACAGCGGGTCGATAAAGGCGATCTTCACCGTATCGGCAGCCGCAACCCCGGAACCCATTGCCGCGAAAATGGCCGTGGCGGCCACGAGCGGACGCAATCTGATCATGCTTGTCTCCTTCTGTCTTATTGTTGGCTGTGGATGATCCCGATTCGCGGTGGCGCTCTCTCCCAAGACCGCGCGCGCCGCAAACCTGTCCTGCAATCGCCGGCATCAACGCCCGGCAAGCATTGGCGGCTCTATGGCCGCCTTGGGGTCAGGCCGCCGGCAGGCGGTAGTCCTTGAACTGCTCGCGCAGCTTGAGCTTCTGCATCTTGCCGGTAGCGGTGAGCGGAATCTCGGTGACAAAGGCGACATCGTCGGGGATCCACCATTTGGCGACCTTGCCTTCGAAGTACTTCAGCAATTCCTCGCGCGTCACCTCGGCGCCGGGCTTCTTCATCACCACCAGCAGCGGGCGCTCGTCCCACTTGGGGTGATAGCAGGAAATGCAGGCCGCCATATGCACCGCCGGGTGGGCGGCCGCCACGTTCTCGATATCGATCGAGGAGATCCACTCGCCGCCGGACTTGATCACGTCCTTGCTGCGGTCGGTGATCTGCATGTAGCCGTCGGGGTCGATGGTGGCCACGTCGCCCGTGGGGAACCAGCCATCCACCAGCGGCGACGCGTCGTTGCGGTAGTAGTGCTCGATCACCCAGGGGCCGCGCACGTGCAGGTCGCCGAACGCCTTGCCATCCCAGGGCAGCTCGTTGCCGTCGCCGTCGACGATCTTCATGTCCACGCCGTAGATCACGCGGCCCTGCTTTTCCTGGATCTTCTGCTGTTCGTCTTCCGGCAGCTCTTCGTGGCGCGCCAGCAGCCTGCAGGACGTGCCCAGCGGGGACATCTCCGTCATGCCCCAGGCGTGAATGGTCTCCACGCCGAGCGCCTTGAGCGCGCGGATCATGGCTGGCGGCGCCGCCGAGCCGCCGATCACGGTGCGGTTGAAGGTGGAGAACTTGAGATTGTTGGCCTGTACATGCTGCAGCAGGCCCAGCCATACCGTGGGCACGCCGGCCGAGAAGGTCACCTTCTCCTTCTCGAACAGCTCATAGACCGAGGCGCCGTCCAGCTTGGCGCCCGGCAGCACCAGCTTGGCGCCCACCAGCGGCACCGAATACGGCAGGCCCCAGGCGTTGACGTGGAACATCGGCACCACGGGCAGGATCACGTCACGCGCCGAGCAGCCCAGCGCGTCCGGCAGCGCCGATGCGTAGGAGTGCAGCACGGTGGAGCGATGCGAATACAGCGCGCCCTTGGGGTTGCCGGTGGTGCCGGAGGTGTAGCACAGGCTGGAGGCCGTGTTCTCATCGAACTGCGGCCACGTGTAGTTGCCGTCCTGCGCGTCGATCAGGTCCTCGTAGCACAGCAGCGGCACCTTGGCTTGCGCCGGCATGTGCGAGCGGTCGCTCATCATCACCCAGCCCTTCACGCCCGGGCAGTGCGCCGCCACGCCTTCGACCAGCGGCAGGAAGGTGGCATCGAAGAACACGTACTGGTCTTCGGCATGGTTGATGATGTAGGCGACCTGCTCGGGGAACAGGCGCGGGTTGACGGTATGGCATACCGCTCCCGAGCCCGATACGCCGTAGTAGATCTCCAGGTGACGATAGCCATTCCAGGCCAGCGTGCCAACACGGTCGCCCGACTGCACGCCCAGCGCGGCGATGGCCTGGGCCAGCTTGCGCGAGCGCAGCTCGCAATCGCGGTAGGTATAACGGTGCAGATCGCCTTCGGTCCGTCGCGAGACGATTTCCGTGCCGCCATAGTGGCGTGCGGCGTGCTTGATGATGGAGGAAATGAGCAGGGGTTCGCTCATCATTTGACCCATCAATGCCATGGAATAGTCTCCTGTAAATTTCGAAATCCGTCAAAAAAACGAACAACCGTTCTATTTTTTGGCCGATTGTTGCCATTCATTGATGAAACGTCAACGGGAATCCGTTGTGCAGCGCCATATCCGGGAGGCCGGCGGGCTGCACTCCGGCCCCATGGCGGTGCGCCGGAGGCGGGATTCAAGGGATATCCGGAAACATTGTGGTGACAACGACGGTCAGAGATGCGAATGACGGCGTGGAAGTACAATAACGCCTGCCATGTTGCACCTCAACATGTCGTTTTCCCTAGCCTGCAAGCGCACTTGCGCGAAATCCGACATGCCGGCGCTGCACCGCCCAGCCACCCATAGTGATGCCCCAGTGAACTCTCCCGAGCCAACCGACGCCCCCCAAGCCTTGCCAGACGCCGCCGGCCCCGCCCCATTGAATGCTGCCGAGCCGCGGCCGCCGTTTTCTGCCGTGCCTGGCTTTGCGCAGCTCGGCCCGCGCTTCTTTACACGGCTCGCGCCGACGCCGCTCCCCTCGCCCAGGCTGGTCAGCGTGTCGGCCAGCGCAGCCGGGTTGCTGGGCTGGGATGCGGATGCCGCAACGCAGCGTAGCTTCATCGAAACTTTTGCAGGAAATCACGTGCCCGAGTGGGCCGATCCCCTCGCCAGCGTGTACTCCGGCCATCAGTTCGGGGTCTGGGCGGGACAGTTGGGCGACGGCCGGGCGATACGCCTGGCCGAGGCGCGCACCGCCTCCGGCCCCTGGGAAATCCAGCTCAAGGGCGCCGGCATGACGCCCTACTCGCGCATGGCCGATGGCCGTGCCGTGCTGCGCTCCTCGATCCGGGAATACCTGTGCTCCGAGGCGATGCAGGCACTGGGGGTGCCCACCACGCGCGCCCTGTGCATCATCGGATCGGACGCCCCGGTGCGCCGCGAGACCATCGAGACCGCCTCCGTGGTGACGCGCCTGGCGCCGTCCTTTATCCGCTTTGGCCATTTCGAGCATTTCGCGGCCCGCGAGGACCTCGGCTCGCTGCGCCAGCTGGCGGATTTCGTGATCGACCGCTTCATGCCCGAGTGCCGTGACGACAAGCAGCCCTACCAGGCGCTGCTGCGTGAAGTCGCCCTGCGCACCGCCGACCTGATGGCCAGGTGGCAGGCCGTGGGCTTCTGCCACGGCGTGATGAACACCGACAATATGTCGATCCTCGGACTGACCATCGACTACGGCCCCTTTGGCTTCCTCGATGCGTTCGACGCCAACCACATCTGCAACCATTCCGATTCGCAAGGCCGCTATGCCTACAGCCAGCAGCCGCAGGTTGCGTTCTGGAACCTGCACTGCCTGGCCCAGGCCCTGATGCCGCTGTGGCGAGAGGGCGATGGCAAGGCCGACGCCGAAACCGGCAAGGCGGCCACCGACGCCGCGGTGGAAGCCGCGCGCGCCGCGCTGGATCCGTTCCGCGAACGCTACGGCGCCGCCTTCTTCCAGCAATACCGGGACAAGCTTGGCCTGCGCCCGACGGGCGGCCCCGATGCCGACGACGAGCCGCTGCTGACTGACCTGTTCCAGCTGATGCACGCCCAGCGTGTGGACTACACCTTGTTTTGGCGCAACCTCGCCCGCATCTCCTGTGCCGATGGCAGCCAGGATGCCCCGGTGCGCGACCTGTTCCTGGACCGCGCGGCGTGGGATGCCTGGGCCGAGGCCTACCGCGCCCGCCTGCGTGCCGAGAACTCCGTTGACGCCGTGCGCGCCGTGGCCATGCTGGCGGTCAACCCGAAGTACGTGCTGCGCAACCACCTGGCCGAAACCGCCATCCAGCGCGCGCGCGAGAACGATTTCAGCGAGGTGGATCGCCTGCTGGCCGTGCTGTCGCGCCCGTTCGACGAGCAGCCGGAGGCCGAAGGCTACGCCGCGCTGCCGCCGGACTGGGCAGCCGGGCTGGAAGTGAGCTGCTCGTCGTGAAGGCGCGGCGCCACTGCAAGCACCGTAAGGTTTGACAGGCAAGAAACGACCAACTGGCCTTGGGTGACGAAAAGCGGGCGGCGCAACAAGCTGTGCGCCGGCCAAGTCGCCCGGCCAACGAGAAAGGAAAGCCGATTATGACCACGCACAAGACCGAAGCCGAGTGGCGCGAGCAACTCTCCGACATCGAGTACCGCGTTGCCCGCGAAGCCGCCACGGAGCGGCCCTTCACCGGCCGCTACTGGGATCACTGGGAGCGCGGCACCTACCGTTGCGTCGGCTGCGGCACGCCGCTGTTCGAAGCCAGCACCAAGTTCGACGCCGGTTGCGGCTGGCCGAGCTACTTCCGCCCGATCAACGGCGAGGTGATCGACGAGCACACCGACCACACGCACGGCATGGTCCGGGTGGAAGTTCGCTGCAAGGAATGCGGCAGCCACCTTGGCCACGTTTTCGAAGATGGCCCCGCGCCCACCGGTTTGCGCTACTGCATCAACTCGGCTGCGCTAAAATTCGACCAGCGCGACCCTGCCGACCTCAACGCGGGTGACGCCGCGCCGACATCGCCCGACACGCCGCGCTAAGCCCGAACCGCCCGCGCGGCGGTTCGCCGCCAACCAAGCCTTCGACCCTGCGTCGCTCAATCCTGTTCGCATGAAATTCCTGTTCGACCTGTTTCCGGTCATCCTGTTCTTCGTCGCCTTCAAGTTCGCCGGCATCTACGCCGCCACCGGCGTGGCGATCGCCGCCACCGTGGTGCAGATCGGCTGGGTCTGGCTGCGCCACCGCAAGGTCGAGCCGATGCAGTGGGTCAGCCTGGCGATCATCTCGGTGTTCGGCGGCGCCACGCTGCTGCTGCATAACGAGACCTTCATCAAGTGGAAACCCACCGTGCTGTACTGGCTGTTCGCCGCCACGCTGACCCTGTCGGCGCTGATCTGGCGCAAGAACCTGATCCGCGCCATGCTGGGCAAGCAGGTCACCATGCCGGAAGCCGCCTGGGGCAGGCTCAACGCCGCCTGGGCCGCTTTCTTCGCCGTGATGGGCGTGGTCAACCTCTATGTGGCCTACCAGTTCTCCACCGACGCCTGGGTCAACTTCAAGCTGTTCGGCAGCATGGGCCTGATGCTGGTGTTCATCCTGGCACAAAGCGTCTGGCTGTCCCGCCACATGCAGGAAAACACCCCCGAGTAAGCGTGGCGGGGGGGCCGGCCCCCCCCGCCCCCCCCCCCCCCCCCCCCCCGCCTCCGGCGGCGGGCATTACCACGTCACCATCGTCAGCGCGCAATTTGCCGGCAGCACCCGGGTGGCACGCCATCGCATGGTGTATGATGCGCTGCGCGATCTATTCCCCGCGCAAATCCACGCGCTGGCGGTGACCGCGCTGACTGACCAAGAACTTGAATCCCGCGAAACCTCCCGCGATTCCTCGAGCAACTCTCAGACCTGATTCCATGAAGACCACAGTCCTCTCGTTCAGCCTGGCGGCTGTGCTTGCCGCTGGCAGCTTGCCCGCCCTCGCCCAGAACGCCGCCGTCGTGAATGGCAAGGCGATCCCCTCGGCCAAGCTGGACAAGCTCGTAGCCGGCACCGGACAGCCTCCCAGCGCAGAACTGCGCGACCGTGCCCGCACCATGCTGATCGACCGTGAGCTGCTGCTGCAGGAAGCCAACAAGCGCGGCCTGACCCAGCGCGACGACCTGCAGGAACAGCTGGAACAAGCCAAGCTGAACGTGCTGGCCGGTGCCGTGTTCGAGGACTACGTCAAGACCCACGGCGCCAGCGACGACGAACTGCGCAAGCAGTACGACAAGATCAAGACCCAGTTCGGCAGCGGCAAGGAATACCACGCCCGCCACATCCTGGTCGAGAAGGAAGCCGACGCGCGCGCCATCATCGCCAAGATCAAGGCCGGCGCCAAGTTCGAAGACATGGCCAAGGCCTCGTCCAAGGACCCGGGCTCCGCAGCCAACGGCGGCGACCTCGACTGGGCCAACAGCAGCAGCTACGTGCCGGAATTCTCGGCCGCCATGACCGCGCTGAAGAAGGGCCAGATGACCGAAACCCCGGTCAAGACCCAGTTCGGCTGGCACATCATCCAGCTCGACGACACCCGCGACGCCAAGATCCCGACGTTCGAGGAAGTCAAGCCGCAGCTGGTGCAGATGCTGATGGGCGACCAGAACTGGCAGCGCGAGCAGTTCCAGGCAATGATGAAGTCGCTCAAGGACAAGGCCAAGATCCAGTAAGTGGACTCGGGCTTGCCGTGACGGGAAAACCGGCGCCGATGGCGCCGGTTTTCATTTGCGCCTCAGACTGTTCCCTCCTGCCCGCCAAGCGTTCGCAGGTATCCATGCGCCGCGCCCCGCAGTTGTCGCATCAGCCGCGGGAAATCGATCCCCTCCCCTTCATCGATGCAAGCATGCGAGATCAGGCCATAGACGATGGCCTGCAGCGTCACCGAGGCCTCCTCGACCACCCCTGCCTGCGGCGCGTCGGCCGCGCTTAGCAGCGCCCTGCTCCACCCGTTCACAAACCGCGCGTACATCTTCTGGTAGGCCGCGCGCCCCGAGTAATGCCGCTCCAGCAGGTAGATCGGCCCCCAACGCTCCGGCGTCTCCCGGTGGTGCTCTACGTTGACGGCGATCAGCGCGTCCACGATGGCCGCCATCGATTCGCCCCGGCACCGCGCCAGTCCGGCGTCCATCGCCAGCACGATCCGCTTGGCGCGCAGGTGCAGGCATACCTGCGCCAGTTCTTCCTTGCTGCCGAAGTACTCGTAGAACGTCCCCAGCCCCACGCCGGCCAGGTCCACGATGGCGCGGATCGTCACCTGCCCATAGTCCTGCCCGGCCAAAAGCCGAACAAAGGCCTCCTGGATGGCCAGGGAGGTCTGCCATGAGCGCGACTGCACCGGCCTGCGGCGCGGCTTTGCCGGGCCTTTTTGCTGTGGGTTCATGGTGCTCCGAAAGCCGAACATGCAGGCTGGCCATTCTATCTAGAATGACCTTTCGAATCTAACGGGTGGCGGCAAGCCCGGCCGCCCGGCCCAAGGAGACAGCCCGCCATGAACGCCACGCACGCCACCCACACCACCCACGTCATCACCAACCAGGTCCCCGAGCTCAAGGACTACAACCTCTACACCAGCGACCCTGGCATCCGGCGCGCGGTTGCACGCGCCGGCGCGGGATGGAACGAGGGGGAACTCGAACGCCAGGGCGCGGTGCTCGGCGCCGAGCAAACGATCCAGCATGCCGAAGACGCCAATCGTCATCATCCCGAGCTGCACACACATTCGCGCATCGGCGAGCGCATCGACCAGGTGCGTTTTCACCCAGCCTGGCATGAGCTGATGGCCATGGCGCGCCACAGCGGGCTGGCCAACCTGCCCTTCGCCGATACGCGCCCCTCGGCCTGGGCTTCCTACGCAGCCTCGCTCTATATGCATAGCCAGATCGAGTCCGGCTCGCTGTGCCCCACCAATATGACCCAGGCCTGCATCCCCGTGCTGCGCAAGGAGCCGGGATTGTTCGCGCAGTTCGGCGACAAACTGCTGACGCAGGCCTACGACCCGCGCGACCTTCCCATCGCGCACAAGCGCTCGATCAACGTGGGCATGGGCATGACCGAGAAACAAGGCGGCTCCGACGTGCGTGCCAACACCACGCGCGCCGTACCCGGCCGCGGCGAGGGGCGTGGAGCCGAGTACCTGATCACCGGCCACAAGTGGTTCTTCTCCGCGCCGATGTCGGATGCCCACCTGGTGCTGGCAAACACCGAGGCCGGCTCCTCCTGCTTCTTCGTGCCGCGCTGGCGCCCCGACGGCAGCAAGAACCCCATCGAGATCCAGCGCCTGAAGGACAAGGTAGGCAACCGCTCCAACTCCAGCAGCGAGGTCGAGTTCCGCGATGCCTGGGGCATCATGGTCGGCGAGGAAGGCCGCGGCATTCCCACCATCCTGGAGATGGCCACGTATAGCCGGCTTAACTGCTCGCTATCCAGTGCCGGCTTCCTGCGCCAGGCGCTGGTGCAGGCCCTGCACTACGCGCGCCACCGCAGTGCCTTCGGCAAGCCGCTGATCCGCCAGCCGCTGATGGTCAGGCTGCTGGCCGACATGGCGCTGGAGGCGGAGGCTGCCATGCTGCTGGCCATGGACCTGGCCACTGCCTTCGAAGCCACCGACGACCCCGCCCGCCTGGCATGGCGCCGCATCCTCACGCCGGCTTCCAAATTCTGGATCTGCAAGCGCGCGGTAGAGATGACCGGCGAGGCCATGGAAGTCTTCGGTGGCAACGGCTATGTGGAAGATGGGCCCATGGGCCGGCTGTTCCGCGAAGCCCCGGTCAACTCGATCTGGGAGGGCTCCGGCAACGTGATGTGCCTGGACGTGCTACGCGCCATCGGCCGCAACCCGCACGACTACCTGCGGGTGCTGGAACACATGAGCGTGGTCGGCGCGGACGAGCCACGCATCCAGGCCAGCGTCGCGGCATTGCGCGCGGCGCTGCGCCTGCCCGAGGAAGAGCAGCAGGCCGAGGCACGCCGCACCACCACGCGGCTGGTGCTGACCGCCCAGGCCTGCCTGATGCTCCAGCACGCCGATACGGCCACCGCCGACGCCTTCCTTGCCAGCCGCTTCGACCCCGAATGGGGCGCCGTCATGGGTATCAGCGCGGGCCAGAGCCATGCCGCGCGCATCCTGGAGATGGCCTGGGCCGCCTGACGCCAGCACAACCTTACCGCACCGTGGCAGGGTTCAGGCCGCGCAGAGCTCCAGCAATTGCTCGTCGCGAAAGCCCCATTGCGCCGGATCCTCGAACCCCGCCACGGTATCCTCCGTCTCGCGCAGATCGAGCGTCTCGGGGCCGAGGCGGGCGGCCTCGCTCACCGAGTAGAACACCTTGACCTGCGGGCGCAGCGGCTCGTTGTCGTTCTGCGCGAAGACCACCGCCAGCCGTCCGGAACGCAAGCGCAGCACCGTGCCCAGCGGATAGATGCCAATGGACCGGGTGAAGGCCTGGAACACGGTACGATCGAACAGTGTATCCACCCGCACCGCCATATACTCCAGCGCCCGCGCGGGCGTCCACGCCTGGTGCCCGGGCCGGTTGGAGGTCAGGGAGTCATAGGCGTCGCACACCGCGGCAATCTTGGCGTGCACGCTGATCTCGTTGCCATGCAGGCCAAACGGATAGCCGCGCCCGTCGATGCGCTCGTGGTGGTGCATGCAGACATCGAGGGGAATATTGCTGTAGAGCTTGGCCTCGTTGAGGACGCGGTAACCCACCGAAGGATGACGCTGCACCATCGCTACCTCGGCGGCGGTCATTTCGCCCTGCTTGTGCAGCACGTGCGTGGGCACGGAAATCTTGCCGATATCGTGCACCAGGCCCGCCAGCCCGAGCTGCTGCACCACAGCATTGTCCAGGCCAAGGGTGCGGCCAAGCGCGATCATCAGCGCGCAGACCGCGAAGGAATGCAGATAGGTGTAGTCGTCCCGCACCTTGAGCCGCGCCAGCGCGATCAGCGCCTGCGAATGGCGGGTCAGCGAATTCGATACGGAATCGACCAGCATCAGGGCGCCCTCCACCTCCAGCGCCCGGCCCATGCGGGCATTCGTGAACATCGACCCGACCACCGCCTTGCCGTTCTTCATCACCTCCCGGGCCAGCCCGAACTCCACCTCCAGCGGCACCCCCGACTGCGGCACGGCACCGGCCGGCTCGTCCGCGACGGGCTTCACGCTCAAGGACCCCGACGCCGCCAGTTGCACGGGCGGCGGCACACCCTTGCCCTTGAGCAGATCGATCCAGACCTCCTCGACCTTGGAGGCGATCATCTGGTCGATCTGTTCCTGGTTGTTCACCAGGAAGCGGGAGCGCCAGAAGGGATGCTCCAGCCATGCCCCCCCCACCCTGGCCACGAACATTCCGACTTGAAGCTGTTGGGTCTTGATCCGTTTCAGCATGCCAGCTCCTCGCGTACAGATTGAATAAGGCGTGGCCACTTAACGGCAAGGAGACGAAATACTTTAGGGCTGACGGGCATTCCCTTGGCCCGGGCAGGCACCCGCATGCACGGATGGGGCAGGCAAATGGCACTTCAGCCCTTCAACGCTTCAACCCTTACCCTGCCGCCTCCTGGCGGCAGGTTTCGGCGCGGCTTCCGTCTCCCCGGCCTGGGCGGACTTCATGAAGCTGCTTTCGCTGGTCATCACGCCGACGATCCGCGCGAGCTGGCGGCTGAGGCTGATGTAGGCGTGGCCCATGCGGGCATCGAAGTACAGCGAATCGCCGCGCGCCAGGCGCACCCGCTCGCCGCCGTCGAAATGCACCTCGATCTCGCCGGAGAGTACGTACACGAACTCCTCCCCGGGATGGCGCGCGAAATCCTCGGGTCCCGCGATACGGCGCGCGTGCACGGTGCTGACCACCGGAATCATCTGCTTTCCCACCGCCTCGGTACCGAGGAACTCATAGGAAAACGACACGCCCCGATAGGTCACGCCCTCGCCGGCCCGCGTCACGACGGGCCCCTGGAATGGCGCTGGCTTGGCGCCGGCGCCCGCGAACATCGAGCCCATGTCCATCCGCAGCGCCTTGCCCAGCGCGGCAAAATTCTCGTAGCCCAATGCCAGCTGCCCGCGCTCCGCGCGCGAGATGGTGGTGATCGACACGCCCGACAGCTCGGCCAGATGTGCCAGCGTCCAGCCAAAGGCCTTGCGCGCACTGCGCAGGCGCTTGCCAAAGGTCTCGCGGTTGAGCGTGCGCGACTCGTCGCTATCGTCGCTGCCGCGCCCCGGGGCGATGTGTGTTTTCAAGCCTGCGTCCTTTTTTCCGTTGGAGCGGATGCTATCAGACGGCACAGCCGGGTACATCCCATGCTGCTCACTTTAGTGCAAAATTTGCGTATTCGCAATTTGCATATTCGCAAATTCTTGAATACACTCAGTCGCATTCCAAAGCACCAGCGCCCACGAGCGCGCTCAGTCCCACCACCATCATGCGCACAACTCACGCCGCTTCGCCGATATCAGCCGACTACCTCGTCATCGGGGGTGGCATTGCCGGCGCGTCCGTCGCGCACTGGCTCGCGCCGCATGGCCGCGTCATCGTGCTCGAGCGCGAGGCCCAGCCTGGCTACCACTCGACCGGCCGCTCGGCGGCGCTCTTCATGGAGAGCTATGGCACGCAGCAGGTACGCGCGCTGACCATGGCAAGCCGCGCTTTCCTGCAGGACCCGCCGCCGGGCTTTGCCTCGCATCCGCTGCTCACCCCGCGCGGCGCGCTCATGATCGCCGGCCCCGGACAATTGCCGCTGCTCGAAGCGCACTGGGAGATGCTGCGCGCCATGGACCCCGATGCGCGCCGCCTGAGCGCCGAGCAAGCACGCGAGCGTGTGCCGGCGCTGCGCCCAGAACAGGTGCTGGGCGCCGTGTATGAGCCCAACGCGGCGGACATGGATGTGCATGCCATCCACCAAGGCTATCTGCGCGGCATGCGCCAGGCCGGCGGCAAGCTGGTGTGCGATGCCGAAGTCAGCGCCATTGCGCGCGTGCAGGGCCACTGGCGCGTGGAGGCGGGCGGGGCGGTCTATGAAGCGCCCGTGCTGCTCAACGCCGCCGGCGCCTGGGTCGACGCCATTGCGCGGCTGGCCGGCGTGCAGCCGCTGGGAATCGAGCCCCGCCGCCGCTCCGCGTTCATCTTCGCGCCGCCCGCGGACATGGACACGGACCGCTGGCCCATGGTCTTCGGCGCCGGCGAGGACTGGTACTTCAAGCCCGATGCCGGCATGTTGCTGGGCTCGCCGGCCAATGCCGATCCGGTCGAGCCACAGGACATCCAGCCCGAGGAAATGGATATCGCGCTCGCCATCCACCGCATCGAGCAAGCCACCTCGCTGGCAATCCGCCGCCCCACCCGCACCTGGGCCGGGCTGCGCTCCTTCGTCGCCGACGGCGACCTGGTCGGCGGCTTTGACGACGCGGCACCCGGCTTCTTCTGGGTGGCTGGCCAGGGCGGCTACGGCATCCAGACTTCGGCCGCCATGGGCGAAACCTGCGCCGCGCTTGCGCGCGGCCTGCCCGTGCCCGCGCATCCCGCATCGTTCGGCCTGACCGCCGAGATGCTGGGGCCCGCGCGGCTGCGCCGCCTGGCTGGCCCGACCTGAATCGCGTTTGCCCCCCCAAATCGCCAATCGCCAATCGCCAATCGCCAATCGCCAATCGCCAAATTGACCAGGAGTTCACCACCGTGCGTGTCTTCAGTGCCTCCCTCGCCACCGAAACCAACACCTTCGGGCCGATGCCGACCGGCCTCGCCTCCTTCAGGGACCGCGGCTACTTCCCGGCCGGCCAGCACCCAGAGCAGATGACGTTCTTCTCCGGCCCGCTGTGGGCCGCCCGGCTGCGCGGCAAGGAGCGCGGCTGGCAGTTGTCCGAAGGCATGGTAGCCGGCGCGCAGCCCAGCGGCACCACCACGCGCCATGCCTACGAAACCCTGCGCGAGGAACTGCTGGCCGACCTGCGCGCGGCGCTGCCCGTGGACATGGTGCTGCTAGGCCTGCACGGCGCGATGGTGGCCGATGGCTACGACGACTGCGAAGGCGACCTGCTGCAGCGCGTGCGCGCCATCGTCGGGCCGCAGGTGGTGATCGGCGCGGAACTCGATCCGCACAGCCACCTGACGCCGGAGATGGTCGAGCATGCCGACGTGCTGATCGCCTTCAAGGAATACCCGCACACCGACGTGCTGGAGCGCGCCCTGGAACTGGTCGACCTGTGCGCGGCCAAGGTGCAAGGCAAGGTCCGCCCCGTGGCTGCCGTGGTCGACTGCGAGATGATCGTTACCGTTCATACCTCGCGCGAGCCAGCGCGCGGCTTCGTGGACCGCATCCAGTCGCTGGAAGGCCGCGACGGCGTGCTGTCGGTCTCGATCGCGCACGGCTTCTCGTGGGGCGACGTGCCCGGCATGGGCACCAAGGTGCTGGTCTACACCGATGGCAACCAGGCCCAGGCCGATGCGCTGGCCCGCCAGCTGGCCGACGAGCTGATCGGCATGCGCGAGGCGCTCACGGTGCGCTATCCCGACATCGACACCGCGCTCGACGAGGCCCTGGCCTTCGACGGCGGCCCGGTGGTGCTGGCAGACGGCGCCGACAATCCCGGGGGCGGCGCGGCAAGCGACTCCACCTTTATCCTGCGCCGCATGATCGAGCGCGGTATCGCCAACGCCGCCGTCGGCCCGCTGTGGGACCCGATCGCGGTGCGCATCGCCTTTGATGCGGGTGTGGGCGCGCGCCTGGCGATGCGCATCGGCGGCAAGATCAGCCCGCTCTCGGGTGATCCGCTGGACCTGGACTGCACGATCAAGGCCTTGCTGCCCAACATGGTGATGACGGGCCTGTCGAACACGCCGATGCAGATGGGCGATTGCGCGCTGGTGGAAGCCAACGGCATCGACATCGTGCTGATTACCCTGCGCAACCAGGCGATGGGCACGGATCTGTTCACGCAACTGGGCTGCGACCTCGCGCGCAAGAAGATCATCGTGGTCAAGTCCTCGCAACATTTTTACGCCTCGTTCTCGACGGTGGCCAGGCACGTGATCTACGTAGGCGCCCCCGGCGCCGTGACGCTCGACCTCACGACCCTGCCCTACCGCAAGGTGCGCCGGCCCAAGTGGCCGCTTGACGCAGCGGCGGCCTGAGCACCGCGCGCCGGTTCGCAACGGCAACAACGATAACAACGACAACAACAAGAAAGGAGACACGCCCATGAAACCGAATCCCACCCTGCGCACCGCCCTCGCGGCGAGCGCGCTCGCCCTGGCCAGCGCCAGCCTTCCCGTGCTGGCGCAGACCAAGACGCTCAAGGTCGTAGCCCATGCCGACCTGAAGATCCTCGACCCGACTTTCACCACCGCCTACATCACGCGCAACTTCGGCTACATGGTCTACGACACGCTGTTCGCGCAGGACGCGAGCGGCAAGCCGCAACCGCAGATGGTGGAAAAGTACAGCAGTGCCAAGGACGGCAAGCAGTGGAGCTTCACCCTGCGCCCCGGCCTCAAGTTCTCGGATGGCAGCGCGGTCACCGCGGCCGACGCCGTCGCATCGCTGCAGCGCTGGGGCGCGCGCGACAGCCTGGGCCGCGCCATGGGCGACGCCGGCGCCGAATGGAAGGCGCTCGACGCGCGCAGTTTCACGCTCACGCTCAAGGAGCCCTTTGGCATGGTGCTCGATGCGTTGGCCAAGCCATCGGGCTTCCCGCCGGTGATCCTGCCGGAGCGCCTGGCCAGGATGCCCGCCACCGCGCCGCTGCCCGAGGTGATGGGCTCCGGCCCCTTCGTCTTCAAGCGCGACGAATGGGTACCGGGCAACAAGGCGGTCTTCGTGCGCAACCCGAACTACGTGGCGCGCAGCGAACCGGCGAGCGGCCTCGCCGGCAGCAAGAAGAGCCAGTTCGACCGCGTGGAATGGCTCTACCTGCCGGATGCCAACAGCGCCATCGCGGCGCTCAAGCGCGGCGAGGTCGACCTGGTCGAGCAGGTGCCGCCGGACTACATCGCCCCGCTGCGTGCCGACACCAGCGTCAAGATCGGCTCGGGCGGCGCCTACCAGGGCGTGCTGGTGATGAACCAGCTCCATCCGCCCTTCAATAACCCGAAGGTCCGCCAGGCCTTCCTGCAGGCGGTAAGCCAGGAGCGCTTCACCGCGGCCATGGGGTATCCACTCGACATGCGCATGAACTACTGCGCCACCTACTTCATCTGCGGCGGCCCCAACGATACGACGGCCGGCGCCGAGCCGTATCGCAAGGCCGACCTGGCGCGCGCCAAGCAGTTGCTCGGCGCGGCCGGCTACAAGGGCGAGAAGGTGGTGGTGCTGGTGCCGACCGACGTGCCCCAGCTCAACGCCGAGGCCCTGATGGCGGCGCAGACCTTGCGCAGCATGGGCATGAACGTGGACATGCAGAACATGGACTGGGCATCCATCGGTGCGCGCCGCGCCAAGCGCGATGCGCCCGAGGCCGGTGGCTGGAGCATGTACGTGACCGTGGCGGGCGAGTTCGATTCGAATTCGCCGATCACCAACGCCTACCTCAGCGCCGCCTGCGGCAACAGCCTGCCCGGCTGGCCCTGCGACAAGCCGCTCGATGCGCTACGCACCGCCTGGATCCGCGAGACCGTGCCGGCCAAGCGCAAGGAATTGCTCGATGCCTTCCAGAAGCGCGCCTATGAGGCCGTGCCCTATGTGAATGCCGGCCAGTACTCGGCGGCCTTCGCGGCACGCGCCAGCCTCAAGGGCGTCGACAAGCTGTGGGCTGGCATGCCCACGGTCTGGATGCTCGACAAGTAAAAACGACGAACGACGAACAAAAAACGAAGAACGACCCACCGAGGAGACACGACGATGGGCTACCTGCTCCGACGCCTGGCCGCGACGCTACCCGTGATGGCGGTGGTCGCCATCGTGGTGTTCCTGCTGATCCACTTGTCGCCGGGCGACCCGGCCGCACTGATCGCGGGCGACCTTGCCACGGTCGACGACATCACCAGACTGCGTGGCGCGCTGGGCCTGGACCTGCCGCTGTGGCGGCAGTTCGTGCTGTGGCTCGGCCGGCTCGCCACCGGCGACCTCGGCACCTCGATCTTCACCCAGGTGCCGGTGGCCCGGTTGCTGGCGCAGCGGCTGGAACCCACGGCCTGCATTGCCGCGCTGACCATGCTGCTGACCTTGCTGGTCGCGGTGCCGCTGGGCACGCTTGCGGCCTACCGCGCCGGCAGCTGGATCGACCGGCTGGTGATGTTGTTCGCGGTGCTGGCGTTTTCCCTGCCGGTGTTCCTGGTGGGCTACCTGCTGGTCTATGCCTTCGCCATCCAGCTGCCGTGGTTTCCGGTGCAGGGCTATGCGCGCCTGGCCGACGGCATCGGCGAATGGCTGCGCAGCCTGGTCCTGCCCTGCGTCAACCTGGCGCTGGTCTATATCGCGCTGGTGACGCGCATGACGCGCGCCACCGTGCTTGAGGTGCTGCACGAGGACTACATCCGCACCGCGCGCGCCAAAGGCCTGGGCGTGCTGCCGGTGCTGGGCCATGCGCTGCGCAACGCGGCAATCCCGATCGCCACCACCATCGGCATGGGCATCGCGCTGCTGATCGGCGGCGTGGTCGTCACCGAGACCGTGTTCGCGATTCCCGGCGTCGGCCGCCTGGTGGTCGACTCGGTGCAGCGCCACGATTACCCGGTGATCCAGAGCGTGCTGTTGATCTCGGCCGGCGTCTACGTGCTGATCAACCTGATGATCGACCTGAGCTACCGCCTGTTTGATCCGCGCATCAAGTACTGACATCCGGTACCAACCCCATCCTTGCCGCGAGACCTGTCACCATGTCCACCTCCCTGCCTGTGACCGATGGCGCTGCCCCCAGCGCGGCGGTGCCTCAGGACACCCCGTTCGTGCTGCCGCGCTGGCACTGGGCGCGCAAGCACCCCACGCTGATCGTCGGCGCGCTGTTGCTGGTCGCGATTGCCGCGCTCTCCATCGGCGCGCCCTGGATCGCCACCTTCGATCCCCAGGATATCGATCCGCTGGCGCGCATGCAGCCGCCCTCGGCCGAGCACTGGTTCGGCACCGACGCGCTGGGCCGCGATGTGTTCAGCCGCGCGGTCTGGGGCGGGCGCGTCTCGATGGTCGTCGGCGGCTCGGTCGGCCTGCTGGCAACCGGTTTCGGCGTGCTGCTTGGCCTCGCCGCGGGCTTCGTGCGCTGGGCCGATTCCTTCGTGATGCGCGTGATGGACGGCTTGATGGCCATCCCGGGCATCTTGCTGGCAATCGCGCTGATGGCGGTCACGCAGGCCAGCCTCACGGCCGTGATCGTCGCCATCACCATCCCCGAGGTCCCGCGCGTGGTGCGGCTGGTGCGCTCGCTGGCGCTCACGCTGCGCGAGCAACTCTACGTCGAAGCCGCGCATGCGGTGGGCACCCGCCTGCCGGTGATCCTGGCGCGCCATGTGGTGCCCAACATGGTGGCGCCGCTGATCGTGCAGGCCACCTTCGTGGCCGCCGCCGCCGTGCTGACGGAAGCGGCCCTGTCCTTCCTCGGCGTCGGCGTGCCCGGGCAGACACCGAGCTGGGGCAACATGATGGCCGAGGGCCGCAACTTCGTGGCGGTGGCGTTCCATATCATCCTTTACCCCGGCATCCTGCTGGCCGCGACGGTGCTGGCGATCAACCTGCTGGGCGACGGCTTGCGAGACGCGCTCGATCCGCGCCTGGCGCGGCAACTCTGAAAGGGGGCTCACCAATGACGACGACAATGTCCCGCGTTGCCCTGCCCACCGGGGAGCCGTTGCTCGAGGTGGACGACCTGCACACCCATTTCGACACGCTCACCGGCCCGGCCCGCTCGGTCAACGGCGTCTCGTACACCGTGCGCGCCGGCCAGACGCTTGGCGTGGTCGGCGAGTCCGGCTGCGGCAAGAGCGTGACCGCGCTGTCGATCATGCGGCTACTGCCCACGCCGCCGGCACGCATGCGCGGCGCCGTGCGGCTGCGCGGCATCGACCTGCTGCAACTCAGCGAGCGCGAGATGCGCCGTATCCGCGGCAACCGTGTCTCGATGATCTTCCAGGAGCCGATGACCTCGCTGAACCCGGTGCTCACGATCGGCCGCCAGATTGCCGAGACGGTGCAGCTGCACCAAGGCGCAAGCCGTGCCGATGCGCTGAAGCGCGCAGCGGAAATGCTGCGGCTGGTGCAGATCCCCGAGCCCGAGCGCCGCGTCAACGAATACCCGCACCAGCTCTCCGGCGGCATGCGCCAGCGCGTGATGATCGCACTGGCGCTGGCCTGCAACCCGGAGGTGCTGATCGCCGACGAGCCCACCACCGCGCTCGACGTCACCATCCAGGCCCAGATCCTGGACCTGATCCGCCGCTTGCAGAAAGAACTAGGCATGGGGGTAGTGATGATCACGCACGACCTCGGCGTGGTGGCGGAGTGCTGCGACCGCGTGATCGTGATGTACGCCGGGCGCAAGGTCGAGGAAGCCAGCGTCATCGATCTGTTCGACCGCCCGCTGCACCCCTACACCCGCGCGCTGATGGCCTCGATGCCTTCGATGAACACCAGCAGCCAGCGCCTGGCCGAAATCCCCGGGCTAGTGCCATCGCCGCAGCAAGCGCGCCGCGGCTGCGCGTTCGCGGCGCGCTGCCCGCATGCCGACACGCGCTGCGCGCGCGAAATCCCGCAACTCACGCGCCACGGCGCAGACCATGCGGTGGCCTGCTTCGCGGTCGAGGAAGGCCGCATCGAATGCAACCAGCCAGCCCAGGAAGCCATCGCATGAGCACCCCCACTGTCCCGCCCTCTCCCCTGCTCAAGGTCGACCGGCTCAAGAAGCACTACATCGCGCCGCAGCGCTGGCTGGCGCCGCGCAAGCCGCCCATCCAGGCGGTGGACGGCGTGTCCTTCACCGTCGAGCGCGGCGAGACGCTCTCGCTGGTTGGCGAATCCGGCTGCGGCAAGACCACCACCGCCAAGTCGGTGCTGCGCCTGGTCGAGCCCACCTCCGGCTCGGTGCAACTCGATGGCGAGGAGCTGCTGGGCCTGTCGGCAAACGCCATGCGCCTGCGCCGGCGGGATCTGCAGATCATCTTCCAGGACCCCTACGCTTCGCTAAGCCCGCGCCTGACGGCGGGCGAGATCGTCAGCGAGCCGCTGCGCAATTTCGGCATGCGCTCGCGCACCGAGCGCAGCGAACGCGTGCAGTGGCTGTTTGCCAAGGTCGGGCTGCGCCCGGAGGCGGCCAGGAAATTCCCGCACGAATTCTCGGGCGGCCAGCGGCAGCGGCTGGGCATCGCGCGCGCGCTCGCGCTCAACCCCAAGCTGATCGTCTGCGACGAGCCGGTGTCGGCGCTCGACGTCTCGGTGCAGGCGCAGGTGGTCAACCTGCTGATGGACCTGCAGGCCGAACTCGGCATCGCCTACCTGTTCGTTGCGCACGACCTGGCGGTGGTGCGCCATATCAGCCACCGGGTCGCTGTGATGTACCTCGGCCAGATCGTGGAGCTGGCCGACCGCGACACGCTGTTCAGCGCGCCGCGCCACCCGTACACGGAGATCCTGCTGTCCGCGGTGCCAGTGCCCAATCCGCGCACGCCGGCCCGGCGCCTGCTGCTGCAAGGCGACCCGCCGAGCCCGGCCAACCCGCCGCCGGGCTGCCGCTTTCACACACGCTGCCCGCTGGCGCAAGCCATATGCAAGGAACAGGCGCCCGCCCTCACCGAACGGCCCTCCGCCGGCGGCGGGCATCAGGTCGCCTGCCACTTCCGCTGACCCGCCGACTCGCTGACCCGCTGACCGACTCGCTGCAGACCCAAAAAAGGAACCCGATGTCCAATCCTGATTCCACGCACTACGACCTGCTGATCGCTGGCGGCACCGTGATCGACGGCAGCAAGGCCCCCCGCTTCAGCGCCGATATCGGCGTGCGCGGGGGCCGCATCGCGGCGATCGGCAACCTAACCGGGCACACGGCTGACCGGACGCTGGACGCGTCGGGCCAGATCGTCGCTCCCGGCTTCATCGACGCGCACACGCATGACGACCAGGCCGTGCTGTCGCAGGCCACCATGCCCTTCAAGATCTCGCAGGGCGTCACGACCGTGATCGCCGGCAACTGCGGCATCAGCGCCGCCCCGTTGCGCGCGGACATGGACCTGCCCATGCCGCTAAGCCTGATCGACTCGCCGGCCGAGGGCCGCTTCACCACCTTCGCGGCTTACCTCGATGCGCTGCGCGCCACGCCAAGCTCGGTCAACGTGGCGGCGATGGTCGGGCATTCGACCTTGCGCGCGGTCACCATGCCGGCGCTCGACCGGCCCGCCAATGCCGAAGAGATTACCGCCATGCGGGCACTGGTCGAGCAAGCCATGCAAGCCGGCGCGATCGGCCTGTCGACCGGCACCTTCTACCCGCCCGCCGCCAAGGCGACGACCGAGGAAATCATCGAGGTCTGCCGGCCGCTCAGCGCGCGCAAGGCGCTGTACGTGACGCATATGCGCGACGAGTCCGACCATGTCATGCAGTCGCTGGAAGAAACCTTCCGCATTGGCCGCGAGCTCGGCGTGCCGGTGGTGGTGTCGCACCACAAGGTGCAGAACACGGCGAACTTCGGCAGGAGCCGGGTCACGCTGCCCTTCATCCGTGAAACCATGAAGCACCAGTGCGTCTCGCTCGACTGCTACCCATACACCGCCGGCTCCACCATGATCCGCACCGACCGCGGCATGCTCGAAGGCCGGGTGCTGATCTCCGCCAGCCAGCCGCACCCCGAATGCGCGGGCCGCGACCTCGACGACATCGCCAGGGAATGGGGCGTGGCCAAGGACGAGGCGGCGCGCCGCCTGCAGCCCGGCAGCGCGGTCTACTTCCTGATGGACGAAAACGACGTCCAGCGCATCCTCGCCTTCGACGACACCATGATCGGCTCCGACGGCATTCCCGTTGGCGCAAGCCCGCATCCGCGCCTGTGGGGCACCTTCCCACGCGTACTCGGCCACTACTGCCGCGAGATCGGGCTGTTCCCGCTCGAAACGGCGGTCTGGAAGATGACCGGGCTGACGGCACGCAACTTCGGCCTGCATCAGCGCGGCACGCTGGAGGTGGGCCACCATGCCGATATCGTCGTCTTCAATGCCGAGAACGTGCGCGACGCCGCCAGCTACGAAACCCCCACCCGCCCGGCCGAAGGCATCGGCGCCGTGATCGTCAACGGCGCCATTACCTGGCAGCACGGCGCGCATAGCGGGGCGCGCAACGGGCAGGTCATCACACGGCAGGCACGGCAGGACTAGCGGGGCGATGGATTGCCAGCCGGCCCCTGCCGGGACCGCTGGCCGCACCGCTATCGCCCGGGCGGGGACTTGTCAACCCGTCTAAATTATCCGGCCAATGCCCTCGGACATTCAGCCCAGGGCCCCGCCGCACGGCTACAATGGCGCGCCACACGCTTGCCGTTCACACCATGTCCACAACGTACACGCTTGTCGGAATTGCGCGCGCCAAGGCTCACCGCCGTGAGGTCCTGGTTGCCAAGCTGACCGCGCTGCGCCTGCGCGGCGCCTTGGAACCCGGCTGCCTGCGCTACCACGTGGGAGAAGACGCCGAGGATGCCGAGGTGTTTGTGCTCTATATGGAGTGGAATTCCAGGCATGCGCTGGAATCGCACCTCAACAGCGAGTATGTGCGTGACTTTCACGCCACCCGGCAGGAATTTCTTGAGGGCGACATCAATTTCCGGTGGCTGAACGCTGCCTGACGGCCACCCTGGTGCCGCTATCCCAACGTCGCGCAAAACCCGCTTTTCCAGCCCAAGCCGAACCCGTGCGCCATGCGGGTTTCCCGGCACGCCTTGTCATTCCCCCAACGCCGATCTATCACTCTGAGTGACGCTCCGATCCATCCGGAGCGCAACGCGCGGAGTGCATCATGGACGTCAAGGATGGTTTCGTCGGCACCATCGGCCATACACCGCTGATCCGGCTGGCAGGCCTGAGCGAGGAGACCGGTTGCGAAATCCTCGGCAAGGCTGAGTTCCTGAATCCGGGCGGCTCGGTCAAGGATCGGGCGGCGCTCTACATCATCCGCGACGCCGAGCGGCGCGGCGCGCTCAAGCCCGGCGGGACCGTGGTGGAAGGCACCGCCGGCAATACCGGCATCGGCCTGGCGCATCTGTGCGCCGCGCGCGGCTACCGCTGCATCGTGGTGATCCCCGACACCCAGTCCCCGGAAAAGATGGACCGCCTGCGGCTGCTCGGCGCCGAGGTGCGCCCGGTGCCAGCGGCGCCCTACGCCGACCCCAACAACTACCAGAAGGTGGCCGGGCGCCTGGCCCAGGAGACGGAAAACGCCATCTGGGCGAACCAGTTCGACAACCTGGCCAATCGGCAGGCGCATTACGAAACCACCGGTCCGGAAATCTGGCACGACACCGCCGGCAAGATCGATGCCTTTGTCTGTGCCACCGGCACCGGTGGCACGCTGGCCGGCGTCGCGCGTTTCCTGAAGGAGAAGGAGCGCAACCCGCCCGTGCGCATCGTGCTGGCCGATCCGCACGGCAGCGGGCTGTATCACTTCGTCAAGCACCACGAGGTCAAGGCCAAGGGCAACTCCATCACCGAGGGGATCGGCTCCAGCCGCGTCACCGCCAACCTGGCGGACACCCCGATCGACGATGCGGTCCGGATCGACGACCAGGCTTGCGTCGACATGGTTTACCGGCTGCTGCGCGAGGAAGGCTTATGGGTGGGCGGCTCGTCCGGCATCAATGTGGCGGCGGCGGCCTGGCTGGCCCGTGAGATGGGGCCGGGCCACACCATCGTCACCCTGCTGTGCGACCGCGGCGACCTGTATGCCGGGCGCCTGTTCAATGCGGACTGGCTGGCGGCCAAGGGGCTGACACCGCAGCCCGTCGTGTCACGGCACGTGGCGCAGCCGTGACATGGCTACGGCGCCTCTTTCAGGCGCCGCCACAGGGTCGTGGCGCTGATGCCCAACTGATGACAGGCTGCGGCACGGTTGCCCCCGCATTGCGCCAGCACGCGCCGGATATGCTCGGCCTGACTGGTGCGTGCCACGCCTGCGAGCGAGCCCGCCTCAGTCGGATCGTCACCTCCCGTACCACCCGCACTACCCTTGGCCACCGCGCCGCGCAAGCCGCCAGCCAGCGGCGCAGGATCACCTTGCGGCTCCGGGTCAAACAACTCCGGCGCCGCCGCCTGCAATTCATCGAGCAAATCCCGGGGCGCCAGCTTGCGCCCCGCCACCAGCACGGCAATGCGTTCGGTCACGTTTTCCAGCTCGCGGATATTGCCCGGCCAGGCATAGCCCGCCAGCCTCGCCCGCACCGCTTGCGGCAGCGGCTGTGGCGCCGGCTGCCCCAGGCGTTCCTGGGCACGGCGGTACAGCAGTTCCGCCAGCTCGGGCAGGTCGCCGGCGCGCTCGCGCAGCGGCGGCATCTCGATGCGCAGGATATTGAGGCGGTAGTAGAGATCCTGGCGGAAGCTGCCCTGCCGGACCAGTTCGCCCAGGTTGCGGTGCGTGGCGGCAATCACCCGCACATTGACCGGCACGGCATCCAGGCCGCCGATCGGCAGCACCTGTTTTTCCTGCAGCACACGCAGCAAGCGGGTCTGCAGCGCGGGCGGCATATCGCCCACCTCGTCCAGGAACAGCGTGCCATTGTGGGCGGACTCGAACAAGCCCGCCTTGCCGCCGCGGCGTGCGCCGGTAAAGGCGCCCTCTTCGTAGCCGAACAGCTCGCTTTCCAGCAGAGTCTCGGGGAACGCCGCGCAATTGACCGCCACGAACGGGAATACGCGGCGCGGGCTGGCGTCGTGCATGCCCTGGGCCAGCACCTCCTTGCCGGTGCCGCTTTCGCCGCCCACCAGCACGGTGGAATCCACCGCCGCATAGCGCCGCGCCAGTTCGCGCAGGTGATGCATGGCCGGGGAAGCACCAGCGAGGTCGTCCAGGCTGTAGCGCACGCCAGCCGGCCTCGCGCGGCTGCGCGAGCGCAGGTTGCGGTCGACCCGATGGATGGCATTGGCATCCTGCAGCGTCAGCACCGCGCCGGTGGCGCCGCTCTCGGTGACGATGGGGATGCGGTTGACCACCACCATCTTGTCGCCAAGCTTGTGGATGGCTTCGAGCTCCTTGCTGCCGCTTTGCATCACGCCATCGAGCGAGAGCGCGGGGGCCAGCGCTTGCAGCTTGCGGCCCAGCGCAGCGGCCGGCGCCGTGCCGAGAAAACGCTCCATGGCCGGGTTGTAAGTCTGGATGCGCCCGTCCGCGTCGACTGCGGCCACGCCTTCATTCAGGTGAGCCAGGATGGTGTTGACGTAGTCGCGCCGGCCGGACTCGATGCGGCGCAAGCGAGCCGCTTCAATCACATCCTCCAGCGCACCCCGCACCGAATTGCCTGAGTACAGGAACACGCCGATCAGGCCGATCTTGTCCGCCAGGTCGGTCACCATGCCCGGCCCCACCACCACTTTGACGCCCTCCTGCTTGAGGGCCTTCACGCGGGCCGCGGCATCGTCCTCGGTCAGGTACGTGTAAGCTGGGATGGACAGCGAAAAAGACCGCACGAACTCATCCACCTCCGGATAGGTGGCGGCGTGCGTCACCAGCGCCACCTTCGGCGAGATGCGCCGCGCCGTCGCCAGCGCGCTCATCACATCGAAGCCGGTCACCTTGACCAGCACCACTGGCACATCGACGTGCTGGCGCAGGTAGGCGCCATTGGAGCCGCCCGCCACCACGGCATCGAGCCTGCCCTCGCGCGCTTCGCGGGCGACGGCGCTGGCAGCCGCCGCGTAGCCTTTGCCCAAGATGCGGAACTCGGCCTGCGCGGCGTAGGCCGGGATCAGGTCGGCAAAGGCCCGGGACAGGCGGCTAATGCCGATCGCCCAGATCCGCGGGCGGGCCGGCGTGGTGCCGCCGGTGGGGGGAATGGGCGAGAGGATGCCGGATTGCATGGAGATGGAAAACGCTGCAGATACGCCGGATGGCGCTAATCTTGAGATTGTGCGCCCCCACGGATTGCATTTCAATATTGAAAAGCAATTCTTTCAATTTTGAAATTCATCACGCGTCAGCGACGCAACGCAGGGGCCGGCCGCGAAGCCTCGGGAATCGCCGCCAGCCCAGGCCTGGCAAGGGTGCCGCCCTACGCCCGCGCTCCTGCGTGAGGCGCGATGCGCAGCCAAAAACAGGCTGGCACACCCCTTGCGCTTATCAGCCGTCCACTCCTAAAGCGATGATCATGACCTTCTCCACTTCCGACCTCGCCCGCTCCGCCGGCGCCCGTTTCCGCCAGGCCCTGGCCGATGAGCATCCCCTGCAGGTCGTCGGCACGATCAATGCCAACCATGCCCTGCTGGCCAAGCGTGCGGGCTACCGCGCCATCTACCTGTCTGGCGGCGGCGTGGCCGCGGGCTCACTCGGCCTGCCGGACCTGGGCATCTCCAACCTGGACGACGTGCTGACCGACGTGCGCCGCATCACCGACGTGTGTGATGTGCCGCTGCTGGTCGACGTGGACACCGGCTTTGGCGCCTCCGCCTTCAACGTGGCGCGCACCACCAGGTCGCTGATCAAGTTCGGCGCGGGCGCAATGCATATCGAAGACCAGGTCGGCGCCAAGCGCTGCGGCCACCGCCCGGGCAAGGAAATCGTCTCGCAGGGAGAAATGGCCGACCGCATCAAGGCGGCCGTCGATGCCCGTACCGACGAGAACTTCGTCATCATGGCCCGCACCGACGCACTGGCCGTGGAAGGCCTGGACAAGGCCATCGAGCGGGCCGTGGCCTGCGTGGAAGCCGGCGCCGACGCCATCTTCCCGGAGGCCATGACCGACCTGGCCATGTACCGCAAGTTCGTTGACGCCGTGAAGGTGCCGGTGCTGGCGAACATCACCGAATTTGGCGCTACGCCGCTGTTCACCACCGAGGAACTGGGCGGTGCCGGCGTGTCGATGGTCCTCTACCCGCTGTCGGCCTTCCGTGCCATGAACAAGGCCGCCGAAAACGTGTACGCTGCAATCCGCCGCGACGGCACGCAGCAGAACGTGGTCGATACCATGCAGACGCGCGCCGAGCTGTACGAAAGCATCGGCTATCACGCCTATGAGCAAAAACTGGACGCCCTGTTTGCCCAGGGCAAGGCCAAGTAAGCCCACCAGCAGCACCCGAACAGCACACGTGCACACGAGCACACGAGCACAGCAACCCCAAGGAGACTCCCCCATGTCCGAAGCGCAACCGCTAGTCGCCCCGAAGCCGAAGAAATCCGTCGCCCTGTCGGGCGTGACCGCCGGCAACACCGCGCTGTGCACGGTCGGCCGTACCGGCAACGACCTGCACTACCGCGGCTACGACATCCTCGACATCGCCGAGACCTGCGAATTCGAGGAAATCGCCCACCTGCTGGTGCACGGCAAGCTCCCCACCCGCGCCGAACTGGCTGCCTACAAGGCCAAGCTCAAGGCCCTGCGCGGCCTGCCCGCCAACGTCAAGGCCGCCCTCGAATGGGTGCCCGCCAGCGCCCACCCGATGGACGTGATGCGCACCGGCGTGTCCGTGCTCGGCACCGTGCTGCCGGAAAAGGACGACCACAACACCCCAGGTGCGCGCGACATCGCCGACCGCCTGATGGCCAGCCT
>NZ_JBXASU010000051.1:0-13333 GCF_058809705.1 Cupriavidus sp. MPR-AND1C
ACCTGGGGCAGGGGGGGGCGCACTCGCCAGATCGTGGCGGCCATACGCGTTTTTCCTCTTTCCCTTTGTGGCCCGAGTTCTTAGAATCTCCGGCATTGTCCGGGACTCGCCATGGTCAGGCAAGATTTTTTTTGGAACGACCGTTCTTTTTTTTGATATGCTGCCTTCGGTTTTCCGCAGGCAGATTGCGCGAGGAGCGCCCGTTGGCCGTAGCCATGGCAGGCGGCGCCGGGGCTCCCGAACATAGAGGCCATTATGGGTTTGTCGATCAATCTGGAAGGCAAGGTCGCGCTGGTGACAGGCGCTTCAAGCGGTCTGGGCACGCGCTTTGCCCACGTCCTGGCGAGTGCCGGCGCCAAGGTCATCCTGGCGTCGCGGCGTACCGAGCGGCTCAAGGAGCTGCGTGCCGCGATCGAGGCCGAGGGCGGCAGCGCGCACGTGGTGCAGCTCGACGTGACCGACCACGATAGCGTGCGCTCCGCGGTGGCGCATGCCGAGACCGAGGCCGGGGCGATCGACATCCTGGTCAATAACTCGGGCGTCTCCACCACCCAGCGCCTGACCGACGTCACCCCCGACGACTTCGATTTCGTCTTCGACACCAATACCCGGGGCGCTTTTTTCGTGGCGCAGGAAGTGGCCAAGCGCATGATTGCGCGCGCCAAGGGTGCCGAGAAGAACGGCAATCCGCTGCCGCAGTCGCGCATCGTCAACATCGCGTCGGTCGCCGGGCTCAAGGTGCTGTCGCAGATCGGCGTGTACTGCATGAGCAAGGCTGCGGTGGTGCACATGACCAAGTCGATGGCGCTGGAGTGGGCGCGCCATGGCATCAACGTCAACGCCATCTGCCCCGGTTACATCGACACCGATATCAACCACCACCATTGGGACACCGACGCCGGCCAGAAGCTGGTCCAGATGCTGCCCCGCAAGCGCGTGGGCAAGCCAGAGGACCTGGACGGCCTGCTGTTGCTGCTGGCGTCCGACCAGTCGGCATTCATCAACGGCGCGATCATTACCGCCGACGACGGCATGGTGTAGCCGTCAGAAGGGGCGGCGCACGCTTGCGTGCGCTTGCCGGCAGGTTGGCCCTGGCCCGCGCCAAAAGCGGCGGCGGGGCGTGCGATTCACGGTCCCTGGGCTTATCCGGTCCCCTTGGACACCCTGCGGAATCGATGGCCTGCCGGATTCCCACGGCCAGCAGACTGCCTGTTGGCGCGAGCCAGCGCGGGGTGCACGGGCGCGCCTGTCCAGCAGGGGCAACGCTCGGCATGGAGCAAAAGTTCCCGCGTGCGCTGCAAGTCTTGGCATAATCCGCCATGTCTTGAGATTAAGTCTTTACATAATTCAAAGAGAAAATCCGTGCGCAGCCAGCGGCGCCGCGCGGACCGGACCGGAGGCCGGGGAGATGCAAGCAGATCGGGAGGGGCGGCGCGATGCCGGCCCAAAACACGTCACGGCCATGCCGGACGAGACTGGCGCCAGCCAGCAAGGGGACAGCGGCTTCAAGGTATCGCCGCGAATTGAAGACTGGGTTGGCGTGATCGTCATGGTGTTGCTGGTGTGCATCACCTTCGCCAACGTGGTGGTCCGTTATTTCACCGATGAATCGTTTGCCTGGACCGAGGAATTCTCGGTTTTCCTGATGATCGTGCTGGCCCTGGTGGCAGGCAGCGCGGCCGTGGCGCGCGATCGCAATATCCGCATTGAATTTTTCTTCGATCGCGGCACCGCGGCGCGGCAGCGGCGCCTGGCGGTGCTGTCGGCGGTGGCCGTTGCGGTCATGTTCATCGCGCTGGCGGTGCTGGGCGCTCGCGTGGCGTGGGACGAATACACGTTTGGAGAGACCTCGCCGGGCATTGGCGTGCCGAGCTGGTGGTACTCCGTCTGGCTGCCTGTGCTGTCCGCTGCCATCGCGCTGCGGGCGCTCGGCGTAGCGGTGCGCAACCTGCGTGCGCTCAAGGCCCTGCATGCCGAGCGCGTCGATGGCGCAGCCGCTTCGGAGTCCGCGCCATGACCCTCATTGCCATTATCCTGTTCGTGGTGTTCCTGGGCTTGATGATGCTGGGCGTGCCGATCGGCGTGTCGCTGGGGCTTGGCGGCCTGGTGGCGATCGGCCTGTCCAACCTGGACACTCAGATGTTCGGCCTGCTGGCCGTGCCGCAGAATTTCTACGCCGGCCTGGGCAAGTACCCGCTGCTGGCGATCCCGATGTTCGTGCTGGTCGGCTCGATTTTCGACCGTTCCGGCGTGGCGCAGCGGCTGGTGACCTTCGCCATCGCCATCGTCGGGCGCGGACCGGGCATGCTGCCGCTGGTGGCCATCCTGGTCGCCATGTTCCTGGGCGGTATCTCCGGCTCCGGCCCGGCCAATGCGGCCGCGGTGGGCGGGGTGATGATCGCTGCGATGTCGCGGGCCGGCTATCCCGGCGCGTACAGCGCGGCCGTGGTCGGCGCCGCCGCCGCGACCGACATCCTGATCCCGCCGTCCGTTGCCTTCATCATCTATAGCGTGCTGGTGCCCGGTGCCTCGGTGCCGGCGCTGTTCGCCGCAGGCATGATCCCCGGCATCCTGGCCGGCGTGGCGCTGATCGTGCCGGCCGTCTGGCTGGCGCGCAAGCACAATATGGGTGCCATCGAGGCCGGCTTGCCGCGCCCCCCATTCTGGAAGAGCCTGCGGGAAGCGGCCTGGGGCCTGGTCGCGCCGTTCCTGATCCTGGGTGGCATGCGCGCGGGCTGGTTCACGCCGACCGAGGCCGCCGTGGTGGCGGTGGTGTACGGCCTGTTCGTCGGCATGGTGATCTACCGCAGCATCAGCATGCGCGACCTGTTCGTGATCTTCCAGGAGGCGGCGGAGACTTCCGCGGTGATCCTGCTGGTGGTGGCGCTGGCCGGCATCTTCGCCTACGCGCTGTCCACGCTGGGCGTGATCGATCCGCTGGCCAATGCCATTGCGCATTCCGGGCTGGGCGAATACGGCGTGCTGGCGCTGATCGTGGCGTTGTTGATGACGGTGGGGATGTTCCTCGATGGCATCTCGATCTTCCTGATCTTCGTGCCGCTGCTGCTGCCGATCGCCAATGCCTTTCACTGGAACCCGGTTTGGTTCGGTGTGGTGCTGACGCTCAAGGTCGCGCTTGGCCAGTTCACGCCGCCGCTGGCGGTGAACCTGATGGTCTCGTGCCGGATCGCGCGCGTGCGCATGGAAGAGACCGTGCCGTGGGTGGTGTGGATGCTGCTGGCGATGTTCGTCGCCATGCTGCTGGTGCTGGCCTTCCCGCCGCTGGCGACCTGGTTGCCTGACTACCTGGGTTATTGAGGTCGTTGAGGTAGTTGATGAGGTCGTTGAGGTATTGAAATTCTGGTTGCCCATAAGAAACACACAACAGATCCTGAGAGGAGAGAACGCATGAAACGTCGTGCCCTGATGCTGTCGCTGGCAGCTACCATTGCCGCTGCCGCCCTCGCGCCCGCTGGCGCCATGGCGCAGAGCTACAAAGCCGAGTACAAGATGTCGCTGGTGCTCGGCCCGGCCTTCCCGTGGGGCAAGGGCGGCGAGATCTGGGCCGACCTGGTGCGCCAGCGCACCAGCGGCCGCATCAACATCAAGCTGTACCCGGGAACCTCGCTGGTGGCCGGTGACCAGACCCGCGAGTTCTCGGCGATCCGCCAGGGCGTGATCGACATGGCGGTTGGCTCGACCATCAACTGGTCGCCGCAGGTCAAGGAGCTGAACCTGTTCTCGCTGCCGTTCCTGATGCCTGACTACAAGGCACTGGATGCCCTCACGCAAGGCGAAGTCGGCAAGTCGATCTTCGCGACCCTGGACAAGTCCGGCGTGGTGCCGCTGGCCTGGGGCGAGAACGGCTTTCGTGAAGTCTCCAACTCCAAGCGCGAGATCCGCAAGCCGGAAGACCTGAAAGGCATGAAGCTGCGTGTGGTGGGCTCGCCGCTGTATATCGAGACCTTCAATGCGCTCGGCGCCAACCCGACCCAGATGAGCTGGGCCGACGCGCAGCCGGCCATGGCCTCGGGTGCTGTGGATGGCCAGGAAAATCCGCAATCGGTGTTTGCCGCCGCCAAGCTCTACACGGTCGGCCAGAAGTACGTGACCACCTGGGGCTACGTGGCTGACCCGCTGATCTTCGTGGTCAACAAGCAGATCTGGGAAAGCTGGACGCCGGCTGACCGCGAGATCGTCAAGCAGGCCGCCATCGACGCCGGCAAGCAGGAAACGGCGCTGGCCCGCAAGGGCCTGGTCGAGGCGGGCGCACCGGCCTGGAAGGATATGGAGGCCCACGGCGTGAAGGTGGCGCAGCTGACGCCGGCCGAGCACGATGCTTTCCGCAAGGCTACGGCCAAGGTCTATGACAAGTGGAAGAAGCAGATTGGCGTGGACCTGGTGAGCAAGGCAGAAGCCTCGATCGCCAAGCGCTAAGCGGCGGGCGGCTCCGCTGGCTTGGGGTGGCGCTAACGCTCCCCCGCGTCGGTGGGGCTGTTGCGGGAATGGCACCGCCAATCCCGTTCTGGTTACAAAACGCGGCCCTTGCCGGGAAGCTTGTTACAATCCGCGGTCGGAGAGGTGCACGCTGCGCATCATTGCCGCCGGGTAGTGCAGCATGATGCACTCTGATTTCTTGAACCGTATTTCGTCCCCGTCCCAGCCGGAACGCCATGTTGAATAATTCCTGCCGCGCCCCCTTGCTAGCCAGCCTGATCGGCCTGGCGTTGTCGCTGTCCGCCTCTGGTGTCGTGGCGGCAGCCGAGCCCGTGCCGACGTCGGTGGCCCCGGCGCCGCTGACCGCTTCGGGCAGCATGCCGCAGGCCTCGCCGGCTTCCCTGGGGTTGGTGTCGGAGCTGCAGAAACGCTTGCGTGACAGGTCGGTGCGCGAGCTGCGCACCAGCTACAACGGCGACTACGGCACCACGCTGATGCTCGCGGACGATCAGGTGGTTTGCTATGTGGCGCTGTTCTACCAGAAGAATCTCTGGCGGGTTTTCCGCTTCGAATCGATCGGCGCGGCGGAACAGGCTTACCGCCAGGTAACGCAGCAGAGCGCGATCTGGGCCGATGACGATATCCGCCGCCAGGTGCTGGCATCGCAAAAACGCGCGTTTGACAAGGCACTGCAAGAAACCGAAGCGCGTGCCAATGCGCTCAATGAAGACGTGCGCGTGATGCAGGCGCAGCGCCAGCGTATCGCCGAAGAGCAGAAGGCGGCGCGCATCGAGGTGCAGAGCGCGGAAATCGAGAGCCGTGCCTCCCGTATCCGCCTGGAGCAGCTGCAGCAGCAGATCCGCCGCATGGAATCGTCCCTGACGGATTCCGGCCTCGCCATGCCCGGCGCGCCGGGCACCGACCGCCCTGTGCGCCGCTAAGCCATCGCCTTCCTGCCTTTGCCTGTCATGCCGGCGGCGTCCGTCGCCGGCTTGCACTCGCCCCAACTTCCGGGCGCGGATTCGGATTGGTCCGAGATGAACATGCTTGGCTGATCGAAGGCCAGGGCGGCCGTCCTCCTGATGCGCCGATGTGTGAACCGTCGCTTTCGCCGATGGAAGCGGCCGGCTCCCGGTGTTACGCTCACGCGCATGAAACCCGTATTCACTCTGCACATGCCCATCCGTTGGGGCGACATGGACGCCATGGGCCATGTCAACAACACGGTCTACTTCCGTTACCTGGAGCAGGCGCGCATTGCCTGGTTCGAGTCGCTGGGACATGGGGGCAAGGACGCCAGCGGTTGCGGGCCAGTCATCATCAACGCCCACATGAGTTTCCTGAAGCAGTTGCGTTATCCCGGGGATATCGAGTGCCGGATGTTTGCCGGAGACCTGGGGCGCACGAGCTTCGAGACCCGCATGGAGATCCGCCGCATCGACCAGCCGGACGTGGTGTACGCGCAAGGCGGCGCCAAGGTGGTCTGGTGCGACTACGAGGCCGAAAAATCCGTGCCCGTGCCGCCGGCAATCCGGGCGCTGATGGAGTAGGGCGCCGCCCTTAGTGGCTGTTTCAAAATGAAGCGAAGCGGTTCTGGCTAGGCGCGCGGCCGCAGGCAGTACAAGTGGATCGGCCAAGGCCGCGCAACGACGCCAGAATTTTTTTGAAATGGCCTCTTAGTGGTTGAGCAGGCGTTGTACCAGGTCGACCGAGGTATGGGCGCTGTACTTCTTCATCAGCCTGGCCCGGTAGATGTCCACCGTGCGGGGGCTGATGGAGAGCAGCTTGCCGATCTGCTTGCTGGTCTTGCCATCAACCAGCTGCGCGGCGATATCGCGTTCGCGCGCCGTCAACTCGGCGGTGACCGGGCGCTTCTGCGAGAGGTCTTCGAAGGTCCAGATGCCGGCGCCCAAGGGCTGCTGGCGGTCCAGCGAGCGCCCGGTGACGTGGCACCAGAACAGGTCGCCCCCGGCGCGCTTCATGATGCGCTCGTCGGAGTAGGTGCCTTTGGCGTTCATGATCGGCACGATGCGCGCGCCGGTACGCTCGAACTCGTCAGCGGTGGGATAGAGTACCTGGAACGATTCGCCGATCATGGCGGCCCGGGTGGTGCCAAAGATGCGGCAGAGCTCGTCGTTGCAGTCCTCGATCATGCGCTCGCGCGACAGCACGAGGCCGACTGGGGCGAGCTGGAAGGCGGTCTGGTAGTCGATGGCGGGCATTTGCTTATGTAATTGTACGTATTGGCGCGGGATGCGACGCTTGCGTATGCTGTCGGACGGTTGGCAACTGGACGATCTCCGTCCGATTGTACCGTTACAATTTCCCTGCGTGACTCGCCGGCATCACCTGGAGGCGGGCGCAATGACAGGAAATCACCGAGGAAGGAGCAAACATGAACAAGGTCTACGCCAGCGCCGCGGAGGCGCTCGCGGGCGTCGTTCGCGACGGCCAGACGATCGCGGTTGGCGGTTTCGGTCTGTGCGGCATCCCGGAGGCACTGATTGCCGCGCTGCGCGACAGCGGCGCCAAGCAACTCACCTGCATCTCGAACAACGCTGGCGTTGACGGTTTCGGCCTGGGCCTGCTGCTCGCCACGCGCCAGATCAAGAAGATGATTTCGTCGTACGTCGGTGAAAACAAGGAGTTCGAGCGCCAGTACCTGGCCGGCGAACTCGAGCTGGAATTTACCCCGCAGGGCACGCTGGCCGAGAAGCTGCGCGCCGGCGGCTCGGGCATCCCCGCCTTCTTCACCAAGACCGGCGTGGGCACCATCGTGGCCGACGGCAAGGAAATCCGCGAGTTCGATGGCCAGCAGTACGTGATGGAACGCGCGCTGACCGCTGACGTGGCCCTGGTCAAGGCGTACAAGGCGGATCGCGCCGGCAACCTGGTGTTCCGCCGCACCGCGCGCAACTTCAACCCGATGTGCGCGATGGCCGGCAAGGTCACCATCGTCGAGGTCGAGCACCTGGTCGATACCGGCACGCTGGATCCGGATGAGGTCCACACCCCGGGCATCTTCGTGCAGCGCATCGTGCTGAACGCCAACCCCGAGAAACGCATCGAGCAGCGCACCGTGCGTGCCGCGGGCTAAGGAGAATCATCATGGCATGGACACGTGACGAAATGGCGGCGCGCGCCGCGAGCGAACTGCAGGACGGCTTCTATGTGAACCTGGGCATCGGCCTGCCGACGCTGGTGGCCAACCACGTGCCGCAAGGCATGGAAGTCTGGTTGCAATCCGAGAACGGCCTGCTGGGCATCGGCCCGTTCCCGACCGAGGCCGAGGTCGACGCTGACATGATCAACGCCGGCAAGCAGACCGTGACGACGCTGCCGGGCTCGTCGATCTTCTCCTCGGCGGATTCCTTCGCGATGATTCGCGGCGGCCATATCAACCTGGCTATCCTCGGCGCCATGCAGGTCAGCGAGAAGGGCGACCTGGCCAACTGGATGATTCCGGGCAAGATGGTCAAGGGCATGGGCGGCGCGATGGACCTGGTGGCTGGTGTCGGCCGCGTGGTGGTCCTGATGGAGCACACCGCCAAGAAGAAGGACGGCGGCGAGGACATCAAGATCCTGGCGTCGTGCGCGCTGCCGCTGACCGGCGTGGGCGTGGTCAATCGCATCATCACGGACCTCGGCGTGATCGACGTGACCGAAGCCGGCCTGAAGCTGGTGGAGACCGCGCCGGGCGTGAGCCGCGAAGAGATCCAGAGCAAGACGGGCGCTCCGCTGCTCTGATTCGCGCTGTCGCAATGAAAAACCCCGCGAGCTTGCGTTCGCGGGGTTTTTTGTTCTCAGCGCCGGGGGCGCCTTTGTCAGATGCTCCGGGTGCTTCAGGTGCTGCGCTTGTTGTAGCTGGCGAAGACCGATGCGCCGCCATCCGCGCGGACCAGCAGGACATCGAACGGGTCCTTGCGCGTGCCCTGCTCCATGCCTGGCGAGCCGACCGGCATGGCGGGCACTGCCAGGCCCACGGCCTTGGGCTTGCTGGCTACCAGCCGCTTGATGTCGGCGGCCGGCACATGGCCTTCGATCGCATAGCCTGCGATGCGGCCGGTATGGCAGGAGCCGAAGCGCTCTGGCATGCCGAAGCGGGCGCGATAGACGCCGGTGTCTTCCACGTCGCGCACGGTCACGGCAACGCCGTTTGCGCGCAGGTGCTCGACCCAGCCCTCGCAGCAGCCGCATTGCGGGCTCTTGTACACTTCGATGGCGAGTGGGGCGGCAGCGGCGCCGGCACCGGCGCGCAGCCCCAGCGAGGCGGCGGCGCCCAGGGTCAGGGCGCGCAGAACGTGGCGTCGCTGCGTGCTCTGTGCCTTTGTTTTCATTGCGCTCATTGCGCCACCCAACCACCATCCATGTTCCAGGCCACGCCACGCACCTGGCGGGCCGCGTCGCTGGCCAGGAACACGGCCAGCGCGCCAAGCTCGTCGGGCGTGACGAACTGGCCGGACGGCTGCTTCTCGATCACCAGCTCGTGCTTGGCCTGTTCCACGGGAATACCGTCCTTCTGCGCGCGCGCTTCCACCTGCTTTTGCACCAGCGGCGTCAGCACCCAGCCCGGGCAGATCGCATTGGCGGTCACGCCGGTCTGCGCGGTTTCCAGCGCGGTGACCTTGGTCAGGCCGACGATGCCATGCTTGGCGGCTACGTAGGCGGATTTTTGCGCGGAGGCCACCAGCCCGTGGGCCGAGGCGATATTGATGATGCGGCCCCAGTCCTTGCGCTTCATGCCGGGCAGCGCGAGGCGGGTGGTGTGGAAGGCGGAGGTCAGGTTGATGGCGATGATCGCGTCCCAGCGCTCGGGCGGGAAGTCCTCGATGTTCGCCACGTGCTGGATGCCGGCATTGTTGACGAGAATGTCGGCGCCGCCGAATTCCGCGTCGGCGTAGCGCATCATGTCCTCGATCTCGGCGGACTTGCTCATGTCCGCGCCGTGGTAGCCCACGCGAATGCCCGCGCCGGCCTGCGCGATCTCGCGCTTGGCGGCTTCTGCATCGCCGAAGCCGTTGACGATGATGTTGGCGCCCTGGGCGGCCAGTGCCTGTGCGATGCCGAGTCCGATACCGCTGGTGGAACCCGTGACCAGTGCCGTCTTGCCTTTAAGCATGTTTGCCCTTTCGTCGGAGTGCTTTGCACGTTGGAGTTGGACTGCGCGAGGGACTCGTCGTGCGCCAGCGGCAAAGGCATGACGGCGAGAACCCCGATGCTGTGGCATTGTAACTGCTGCAGCGTACAATCCAGCTTTGCCCAACCCGGGCGCCACCATGCCGGCGGCGCCGTTCTTGCTACCGTATTGCCAGGGAGTTCAGATGCCGTCAGTCAGTCCGCGCCTCGGCTTCGTCCAGTGCATCAGCCCGGCGGGTCTTCACCGCATGGCCTATCACGAATGGGGCGATCCCACCAATCCCCGGGTGCTGATGTGCGTGCATGGCCTGACGCGCACCGGCCGTGACTTTGACACGGTGGCTGCTGCCTTGTGCGCAGAGTACCGCGTGGTGTGCCCCGACGTAGTCGGGCGCGGCCGCTCGGACTGGCTCGCGGACCCGCGCCGCTACGTGGTGCCGCAGTACGTGTCAGACATGGTCACCCTGATCGCCCGGCTCAATGTCGAGCAGGTCGACTGGTTTGGCACTTCGATGGGCGGCCTGATCGGCATGGGACTGGCGGGCCTGCCCAAGTCGCCGGTGCGCAAGCTGCTGCTCAACGACGTGGGCCCGCGCATCGCCGCCTCGGCGGTGGAGCGGATTGGTGCCTACCTGGGCCTGCCGGTGCGCTTCAAGACTTTCGAGGAAGGCCTCGCCTACCTGCAGACCATCAGCGCGTCCTTTGGCCGGCACACGCCCGAGCAATGGCGCGAGCTCAACGGCGCCATCCTCAAGCCCGTGCAGGGCGCGGAAGGCCTGGAATGGGGCTTGCATTACGATCTGGCGATGGCGCTGCCGTTCCGCGAGACCACGCCCGAGCAGGTGAGCGCGGGCGAAGTGGCGCTGTGGCAGATGTTCGAGGCCATCCAGGCGCCCACGCTGGTGGTACGCGGCGCGCAGTCCGACTTGCTCACGCGCGAGACGGTGGCGGAGATGGTGGCGCGCGGGCGCAGCGTGACTTCTGTGGAAGTGCCGGATGTGGGGCATGCCCCGACGTTCATCGATCCCGCGCAAGTGGCCATCGCTAAGCAGTTTTTCCTGGGCGCGGCCTGAAGCGGGAAGCGCTGCCCGGCCCCGATGATTTTGATGTTTTACCCGACGACTAAAGTATTGCCATGAGTGCCAATGAACTGAAGCGCGCCCACGTGGGCAAGCGCCTGTCCGAATACGCGATCTACAACGGCGTGGTCTACCTTGCCGGCCAGGTGCCGGAAGTCGATCCCGGCGCGGACCTGCGTGGCCAGACCGGCGAGGTGCTGGGCCATATCGAGCGCCTCTTGAACGAAGCAGGCAGCGACAAGAGCCGGATTCTCTCGTGCCAGATCTTCCTTACCGACGTCGACCAGATCGGCATCATGAACGAAGTCTGGGACGCGTGGGTGGTGCAGGGCCATACGCCCCCGCGCGCCACCGTGGAGGCTCGCCTGGCCAATCCGCAGTACCTGATCGAAGTGGTGGTCACCGCCGCGCTCAAGTGAGGCGGGGGCAGCGAGATGGTGACGTCGACTGACCTGACCGGGCAGATTGCCGGCACGCCCGATGCCGGGCTGGTGGAGCGCGCCCTGGCGTTCGTGCGCGAGCGCGGTAGCGCGGCGTTGCTGCCCACCGGCGAAACCGTGCTCTCGCATGCCGAGGGCATGCTGCGCATTCTCGACGGCCTGCGCGTCGACGATGCCGCGCGCGCGGCGGCCTGCCTGTTTGCGCTGGCCGCGTTCGTACCTGGCAGCGAGGCGGAAATCGAGCCGCTCTTCGGCGAAGAAGTGGCGGGGCTGGTCAAGGGTGTGCGGCAGTTGTTGCGTATCGGTGCGATCGCGGTGGGCCACAGCGGCGCGCCCGAAACCACCAAGGACGAAATTGCCGCTCGCCAGGAGCAGGTGGAGGCGCTGCGCAAGATGCTGCTGGCCTTCGCGCAGGACATCCGCGTGGTGCTGGTGCGCCTCGCCTCGCGGCTCCAGACGCTGCGTTGGCTGGCGCAGGTCAAGGCGCAGCCGCTGCCGGGGGTCGCGCGCGAAACGCTGGACATCTACGCGCCACTGGCCAACCGGCTGGGGATCTGGCAGATGAAGTGGGAGCTGGAGGATCTGGCGTTCCGCTTCGAGCAGCCCGATACCTACAAGCGCATCGCGCGATTGCTCGACGAAAAGCGCATCGAGCGCGAAGGCTATATCGCCAGCGCCATCGCGCGGCTGCAGTCCGAGCTGGCATCGGCCGGGATCCGCGCCGAGGTGAGCGGACGGCCCAAGCATATCTACAGCATCTGGAAGAAGATGCGTGGCAAGGAGCTCGACTTTGCCGATCTCTACGACGTGCGCGCGTTTCGCGTGATCGTCGACGACATCAAGGATTGCTACACCGTGCTGGGTATCGTGCACCATATCTGGCAGCCGATTCCGCGCGAGTTCGATGACTACATTTCCCGGCCCAAGTCGAACGGCTACAAGTCGCTGCACACGGTGGTGATCGGCGACGACGGGCGCGCCTTCGAGGTGCAGATCCGCACCCAGGAGATGCATCACTTCGCCGAGTACGGCGTGGCCGCGCACTGGCGCTACAAGGAAGCCGGCAGCAAGGGCTATAGCGGCCAGTTCTCCGCCAGCGAGCGCTACGACGAGAAGATCGCGTGGCTGCGCCAGTTGCTGGCGTGGAAGGACGACGCCGATCATTCGGTTGCGCACGACGAGTCGCCGTGGGAGCAGCTCAAGCACGCGGCCATCGACGACCACATCTATGTGCTGACGCCGCAGGCGCGCGTGGTGGCGTTGCCGCAGGGCGCTACGCCGGTGGATTTCGCGTACTACCTGCATACGGATCTGGGTCATCGCTGCCGCGGCGCGCGCGTGGATGGCACCATGGTGCCGCTGAACACGCCGCTGAAGAACGGGCAGACGGTGGACATCATCGCCGTCAAGCAGGGCGGCCCGTCACGCGACTGGCTCAACGCGGAGCTGGGCTACCTGGCCAGCCCGCGGGCGCGCGCCAAGGTGCGCGCCTGGTTCAATGCGCTGGATTCGCAAGAGACCATGTCGCAAGGCCGCGCGCTGATCGACAAGACCTTGCAGCGCGAGGGCAAGACAGCGGTCAACCTGGATGACCTTGCCGCTCGGCTGGGCTTCAAGACGCCGGACGACCTGTTCGCCGCGGTCGCCAAGGATGAGTTCAGCCTGCGCCATGTGGAGCAGGCGCTGCGGCACCCCGAGGGTGAAGCCGTGGTGGTGCAGAGCGAGGAAGAGGCTGTCACCAAGAAGAGTCGCGCCACCAGCGTGGCGCGCGGCGCCAAGAGTGGTGTGCTGGTGGTGGGCGTGGATTCGCTGCTCACGCAGATGTCCAAATGCTGCAAGCCGGCGCCGCCGGACGAGATCGTGGGCTTCGTCACGCGCGGGCGCGGCGTCTCGATCCATCGCCGCACCTGCCACACCTTCGGGCAGCTCTCGGCGCGTGCGCCGGAGCGCGTGATCCATACCGAGTGGGGCAAGCGCAGCGATGCCGTCTATCCGGTGGACATCCACGTGGAGGCGATCGACCGGCAAGGACTGCTGCGCGACATCTCCGAAGTGCTGTCGCGCGAGAAGATCAACGTCACCGGCGTGAAGACGCTGTCGAGCAAAGGCGTCGCGCGGATGCAGTTCACCGCCGAGGTTTCCGAGGCCACGCAGTTGCAGCGCGCACTCGGTTTGATCGAAGATGTGGCGGGGGTCTTGCAAGCGAAAAGAAAGTGATGCTATACTTTCGTTCTCCGTAGG